>JAACFD010000046.1 GCA_009937555.1 Chlamydiales bacterium
TATTTAGAGGCTAATAAGCGTCCAACTATTCCCATCAGGATCTTTTATTAAAACTGTTTTTTCATCGATAACCTTAGCTCCTAAGGTCATCACTTTCTTACTAATCTCAGCAAAAAAAGAGGGCTTTACCTGTAGGGTAAATGCTTGCTCTTGCTCTTGCTCACTCTCAACTAACCTTAAATTTAGGCCAGCTCCGTAAAGGTTTGCTAGGTCAGACTCTTTGCTTTCCAAACAAAACCCTAAAACTCGGCGATAAAAGCTAAGCGCTTTTTTCATGTCTTTTACAGCCACACAAACAAAGGCCTTAGCCTGGGCATTTAAACGCTTCTCGATTGCTCTTAAGTCACTAGTAGACTCTTGCTGCTGACTTGTATCTCGAGCTAAAAAGCTCAAATATAGGTCTGGTCGCCTAAGCCTTGTTTTCTCTAGTGCTTTTTGCCTTCTCCACTTAGCCACTTCTTTATGATTACCGTTCAGTAATACTTCAGGGACATCTTGTCCTTGATAGTTAGCTGGCCTTGTGTAGTGAGGGCAATCTAAAAGCCCCGACTCAAAAGAGTCATTGCCTGCTGTGTGCTCATTCCCGAGTACTCCGGGAATAAAGCGGGCCACTGCATCTAATAGTACAATAGAACTCAGACAACCATTTGTTAAGACATAGTCACCAATACTAATTTCGCAATCTACATCTTTATCAACTATTCTTTGGTCTATACCTTCGTAGTGACCGCAGAGTAGTATTAGGTGCTGCTTCCCAGCTAATTCCTTACAAAGTTCAGGACTTAGCTTTTTGCCTTGAGGTGATAAGAAAACAACATAGCTATCTTCTTTTTTCACACTATTAATAGCATCCCTAACGGGCTGTGGCTTTAAAAGCATTCCAGGCCCTCCACCAAAGGGCCTGTCATCTACGCTTCGCTTATCTTCAGCAAAGCTTCTTATATCGTGCTGTTGAACAGAGAGGATCTTTTTCTTCTGAGCCTTTTTTAGAATACTCTCGTTAAGAGGGCTCTCAAAGTAGGCGGGAAAGAGAGAGAGGATATCTACGTTCAACATGGCTCTAACTAGCTAGCAGCTTGAGCTTTCTTTCTTTGCCTTCTTTTAGCAACTTTTTTTGCTTTTCTTGCAACAAGAGCCTGATGAATTTCTTTCATTAGTTCAGGAGCACCTTTTTTAACTAGAGAAGCTGCATTTTCAGAAAGCTGAGCACCTTGCTCAAACCAGTATTTTATTCTATCTGCTTTTACGCTTAATTTCTTTTCAGTTTCTTCTTCAAACGGATTTAACCAACCTAAAGTCTCTATGTACTTACCATCTCTTGGAGATAGAGCATTAGTTAACACTAATCTGTAAAAAGGACGGTTAGTTCTTCCTTGTTTTCTTAAACGAATTTTTAAAGCCATGTTATTTATCCTCCAAATGCTTTTAGCATTTGCTTTTTGTTCGGTAGATTTTTAAATAGTTTTCTAGCTTGTTTAAATGATTTCACCAGCTTATTTATATCCATAATTTCGCAACCACTTCCGCTTGCGACTCTCTTTTTTCTAGAGTGAGAAAGTTCTACCTTCTCTACTCTTTCATCTGGAGTCATGGATAAGATAAGCGCTTCAATCTTTCTAATTTCTTTGTCTGAAACTTGATCTAATGGCAATTTATTAGCTCCTGGTATCATCTTAAGAATACTCTTCAGTGAGCCCATTTTTTTTACCATTTGTATCTGCTTCAAATAATCATCATAGGTAAAGCTAGCATTTCTGATTTTTTCTTCCAGGCCTTTAGCATCTTTCTCATCGATAACTTCTTGGGCTTTTTTAACTAGATTTACAGTATCACCCATGCCTAAAACTCGATCAGCAAGCGAGCGTGGATTAAATTCCTGTAAATCACCAAGCTTTTCACCAATGCCCTCAAAAATTAGAGGTCTTTTGGTTACTTCTAGTATCGATAAAGCAGCTCCAGCTCTTGCATCCCCATCCAACATTGTTAGCACATGTCCACTTACATCAACTTGCTCATGAAATTTAGAAGCGACATTAACAGCTTCTTGTCCTGTTTGAGCGTTAGCTACAAAAAGTGTGTGCTTTGGCTGGATGGTTTGCTTTAGGCTTTTAAGCTCTTGCATCAGCTCTTCATCTACCTGAAGACGACCAGCAGTATCAAAAATCACTACGTCATAGTCGCCGCTTTTTTTCATAGCATGTTTAGCTACTTCAACGGGGTTTTGCTCCCCTTCCAAGCGAAAAAAATCAACCTGAGTTTTCTCAGCTAGGATACCTAATTGCTCCACAGCAGCTGGTCTTTGTAGATCGCATGCTACCAGGAGGATCTTGTTTTTCCCTTTCTTCTGCAGCCACTTAGCTAACTTTCCGCAAAAGGTAGTCTTTCCAGACCCCTGTAAACCACAAACCATAATGTTGCTTGTGTCTGCGTCAAGATTAAGCTCAGGCTCATCATTTCCCAAAAGAGAGACTAGTTCATCATGTACAATTTTTATAAACTGCTGTTGTGGTGAAACTGCTTTAAGTACTGTTTCCCCTACAGCTTTTTGTTTGACAATTTTAATAAAATTCTTAACAACAGAATAGCTCACGTCAGCTTCTAGCAGAGCTAAGCGAACTTGTCGTATAGCATCTACTAAATTTTCTTCTGATATTTTCTTTTTAGAAGAAAAAGAAGAAAAGATCCCCTGAAACTTATCTGAAAGCGTGTCAAACATATATATATTTTCTCTTAAAAGTCCCTATGAAGAAGAAATTCCTTTCTCGCACATAGATCTTAAAATTAAGGTGTTAATAGTACTAAAAAAATCATTCTATTTCAAGCAAAAAGAAGCGGTCTCTCCCAGACCAATCCTTTCTAATTTCACCTTTATCCAAAAATATTTTTTTAATTTCATCACCCTGGGAAGCGCCTATCTCAAAATAGACTTTCTTATTGACTATAAGCGACTTACCAATAGTTTCAAAAAATTTCTTATAAAAAGATAACCCATCTTCCCCTCCTGCAAGAGCAAGATGCGGCTCAAATTTGCCCACTTTTGAGGAAAGTTCTTTCATATCCTGCCCACTTAGATAAGGTGGATTGGATACCAAATAGTCAATTTCAAAGGGAAATTTCTGCAAGTTGAGTAGGTCAAGCTGGATAAACTCAACTTCAACCTGATTATGCTCAGCATTTTTTTTAGCTAAGGTCAAAGCTTCTTGGGAGATATCAATAGCTATCACCTTCAAATGAGGAAGCGCTTTTTTAATACTAATGGCTAGGCAAGCACTACCAGTACAAAAATCGACCAAAATCTGACCATGCTCAGAGCATTTTTGCAACTCTTGAACGATCATTTCTGCTAGGATTTCTGTCTCTTGCCTAGGGATAAGCACAGCAGGTGTAACACAAATTTCTGTGCCAAAAAAATCAACCCTACCCAATACATACTCAAAGGGTTCTCCAGACTTTATCCGAGACAAGTACGCCTCTAACTCCGTACATTCCTTCCGATCTAGCTGATAATCCTCTTGCTGTTTCTTAAGGCAAAGGCGTGTAATAAAAGATTCAAGAATTTGCTGTGAAAAATGATACGATCTTACCCCATAGTCAGGTTCTAATGCCTTTTGCAAAACTTCTAGAGCCTGATTCAAAGAATAATTCATGAGAAAATACTAGCTTTCAAGTTCCTGAGCATAAAAATAAGCAACAAGAGCATTTGCAAACTCCGCTAAATCTCCCATAATGACTCTATCCAAGTGATACTTTGTGAGATTAATACGGTGATCTGTCACTCTATTTTGAGGAAAGTTGTAGGTACGAATACGTTCTGAACGATCTCCTGAACCTATCTGAGAAGCCCTTTTACTTGATTGCTCATCATGAGCTTTCTGCTTAGTAACTTCCATAATTTTAGCTTTAAGCAGTCGCATACAAATATCTCTATTTTTAATTTGACTACGTTCACTCTGACAAGTTACGACAATTCCTGTGGGCTCGTGAGTCATCCTTACAGCCGAGTCTGTTGTATTAACGTGCTGGCCACCAGCTCCAGAAGAACGGTAGGTATCGATCCTTAAATCTTTCTCTTCTACATTCACATCTTCTTCTTCACCAGGCTCCATTAATACTGCCACAGTAATAGCAGAAGTGTGAACCCTTCCTTGCGTCTCTGTTTCAGGGACTCTTTGAACTCTATGGGTTCCAGCCTCATACTGTAAGTAACGGTGCACATTTTTCCCTGAAATGACCATGCTATATTCTTTATAGCCCCCAATATCAGACGAGGAAGCTGATAATTCTTCACAAGTCCAGTTGTGACTATCTGCAAATAAGCGATACATTCTAACACAGTCGCCAACAAAAAGTGCTGCTTCATCTCCCCCTGTTCCCGCTCTAAGCTCCAGAATAGTATTGTTACTATCGTGGGGATCAGGTGGAACTAGTAGGTTTTGCATTTCTTGCATCTTTAACTCTAGCTCTTTTTGATTAGCTTCTATCTCAGCATCTAGAGCTTCTAAAAGTTCTGCATCTTCTTCAAGGGACTTCAACTCTTTATTGTCTTTGATATTTTGTTCGAGATCTTCAATGTGCTGACTGCAAGCTTTGATATCATTTAGGTGAGAATGCTCTTGAGAAAGCTCTTTAAAACGCTTTTTATCAGAGAAAACACCTGGATCGCCTAATTCTTGCTCTACTTCCTCTAAGCGCTTAAGAAGCTTTTCAACTTTATTTTTGACTGTCATAAAAAAACCTAAAAAAAAACATTCTTTGCCACAGTAAAGGACAAAGAATGTTGTAACTTAAAATAAAACTATAGACCTTATTTTTCTTCTTTAGAACTACCTTCGTCCTTAGAATCTTGGCCTTTTTCTTCTTTCTTAGAAGAACCTTTCTTTCCGTAACGCTTCATAAACTTGTCTACTCGTCCTTCAGCTACAAAACGTTGTGAACCACCAGTAAAGAATGGGTGAGAGGCTGAAGAAACAGGTAAACGGTAAACTGGGTATTCCTTTCCTTCGTATTCTTCGGTTTCTTTCGGTTGTAGCGTAGACCCACATACAAATTTATATCCTGTAGAAGAGTCAACAAATAGAACTTGCTGGTATTTAGGGTGGATACCTTTTTTCATAACTGAGTACCTTGTTGTGTAATTTTTATTTTAAGAATAATAAAGTATAGCGCTTTTTCACCCTAAAACACAAGAATTTTTGTGGATTTCTTTAAGCTAAGTTACGAAAGAGCAGCCTTTTTAACAGCTTTAGCAATTTCAACAGGCACTTTAAAATTGAAAAGAGCTGGCAAAATTTCTGTCACAGAAGGAGTTTCTAGAGAATTAGCCAAGGCCATAGCAGCAGCGAGTTTCATTTCAGGAGTAATACGTGCCGCTTCTGCATCTATCGCCCCTCGAAAAAGACCTGGAAATACCAAGGCATTATTTACTTGATTGGGAAAATCACTCCTCCCTGAGGCATAGATAACAGCTCCCCCTTTTTGCGCTTCTTCGGGAACTATTTCAGGGTTGGGGTTAGCTAAGGCAAAGATAAAAGGCTTGTCTGCCATACTTTCTACTTCTTTTGCTGATAACAGATTAGGTTGACTAACTCCTATAAAAACATCTTTACCTACTAAAACTTCTTTTAAAGAGCCTTTTTCATGAGAGAGATTTGTGAAAGTCGCCAGCTCTGCTTTACTTTGGTTAAGGTCTGTCCTACCAGCAAAAATGGCTCCTCTGGAGTCACAAACTATGATTTCATTCACAGCTAAACTTCCTGTAGCATCGCCAGACTTACTTAAAATTTTAGCAATAGCATTTCCAGCTGCACCTGCACCAGATATAACTACATTAAGCTCCTCGAGCTTTTTACCCGTAACTCTACATGCATTTATTAGAGCTGCCATTACCACTATAGCAGTCCCATGCTGATCGTCGTGGAACACAGGAATGCCTAGGTCCTGTAAGCGCCTTTCAACTTCAAAACACTTGGGAGCGGCAATATCTTCTAAATTTATCCCTGCAAAGCCCGGAGCTAAATTTTCAATAGTAGCCACTATACTATCTACATCCTGGCGACGTAAGCAAATAGGCCATGCGTCGATGCTAGCAAATTTTTTAAATAAAATAGCTTTTCCTTCCATAACAGGCATTGCTGCCTCTGGTCCAATATTACCTAGTCCTAGAACAGCTGAACCATCTGTTACAATAGCAACAGCATTTCCTTTTACGGTTAGTTGATTAGCCTGTTTTAGATCTTCCTTAATAGCTTGGCATGCTGCAGCTACCCCTGGGGTATAGGACAAAGATAGATCATCCTGGTTCTCTAGAGGAGCTTTGCTAATAGTAGCTAACTTTCCTGAGTACTTTTCATGATATTCTAGCGATAATGCAAACCAATCCTTCATTAGAATCCCGGGTATATTCAGTTAAAAATAAGTGATAATTAGGCTTTTTCTTATGCATTCTTTATAAAAAAGAACAGGTATTTTAATATACAGTTAATTACTTTCACATTACAAGCGAAAGCTATATACAACCACTTAAATAGAGTTTTATGAGTACTTATTCTAATGATTTACGTTCTTTTGACGCACCCAAGAATTTAAAAACACTGATTATAATAACAGCTGTTACTAGCCTTTTATCAGTCTTGCTAACCCCATTATTTCAAAAGTACCTTCAACTCCCTGGCCCTCAGTATTATCTATCGCTCTCCGCATCGGGCTTACTAGACTTAATGATCTGGCAACCATTTACTTATATCTTTGTACAAAAAGCTCCGCAAGGCATAGATTTTAACTTTATCATCCATCTAGTGTTTAATACCTATTTATTGTGGGTGCTTGGCTCATCAATCTGCAATGAAATAGGTGAAAAAACCTTCTTCAGATTTTACTTTTACCTAAGCGCTCTTACAGGCTGCCTGCTTTCTTTAGCTATTATAGGCCTTGGGCTTAATGGTAGCCTTGCAAGCAACACAAGCAGCTTAATTGGACTACTTATTATCTGGAGCATGCTGTACCCTGAAATGGAAGTACTATTATTCATGACTTTCCCTGTAAAAGTGAAGTACTTAGCTGCTGTCTGGCTTCTTGCCTCAATACTTATTAATTTATCGAGTGGCAATTTAGTTCCTGTTTTTGCTTATAGTTTTTCTAGCACAATTGCTTACAGCTTTGGAGTTCTTTCACTCAACCTAGATAGCCCATTTGAAAGCCTGCACTTCTTAGACCGATTTATGAGAAAAGGCTTAAGCTGGCCTAAAACTTCGTCAACCAGCAGCCCTTATGAAGGACCACAGCAATACGAAAACCAAAAGATTGTTTCTATAGAGCCTCAGTTAGAGCAAGAAACTGAAGCTGATGATATTTTCATTGATCGCATGCTAGCCAAAATTTCTAAGGAAGGTAAAGCATCCTTAAGCTGGGAAGAGCGGACAAGGCTAAGGCGAATATCTAAAAAGTCACCCAAGAACTTTGATTTATAAGCGATGCTAAAAGACCAACAAGACTTCCATAAAGAAGACTTTTCTGAAGCCTCCTTTGAAAAAACTACTTTTCAAGACTGTCAGTTTACCAATTGCACCTTTAATGAGACCAATCTAAGCAATTGTCAATTTTTAAACTGTAACTTCAAACAATGCCAGCTAAGCCTTCTGAAGTTAACTCAAAGTCAATTTAGAGAAGTTTCTTTTATTGATTGCAAGCTAAACGCCCTAAACTTTTTTGATTGCGTTAATCGTTTTTTCTCTATTAGTGCTAAGAATACAGTATTTGAATCTTGTAACTTCTCACACCTAAATATACCCAAAACTTCTTTTAAGGATTGCTCTTTAAAAAACTGTATTTTCAATGAAAACAATTTAGAAGGTTCTGACTTCTCTAACTCTGACTTATCTCATTCTACTTTCCATAAATGCAGGCTATCTAAGGCTAATTTTCAGCAATCAATCAATTACCTAATAGATCCCAGAAACAATGAGCTAAAAGGTGCTTATTTTACACTACCAGAAGCGCAAAATCTGCTTCTAAGTTTAGATATCAACCTAAGCTAACCTTACTATCTATAGCCAGTTCTATATAGGTTTTTAAGCTTTAAAGTCTTTAACACACCTAAAACCTAAGGTGGGATAGCAACGACTCTTTTGGTTAGCATTTCTGAAGGCAACTAGACAGTAAGGGGCATCATAGAGCCACGCTCCCCCCCTTACAACTTGAAGTTCTTGACTAAAGTGAGGATTTGAACTTTCATTTCCAGGGTATGGAGCATAACAACTATCAGTCCACTCCCAAACATTTCCAGCCATATCATATAAGCCATAAGCATTAGCTGGGTAAGACCCATTAGCAACTGTTTTATCACTCATAAAATTGGCGTTTGCCTTACTTATAGTATTACCCCAGGGGTATTTAGTTTCTGTTAAACCTCCCTTGGCTGCACATTCCCACTCTTGTTCTGTTGGAAGTCTAAGGCCAGCCCAATCACAATAAGCCTTTGCATCTTCAAGAGTAATCTGGGTAACTGGATGGGCTTGAAAATCTTTAGGCAGAGGGTTACCAGTAGGATTCTTCCATGAAATCCCCTCTAAAACTTGCCATTGCCCATCAAGCCATATAGGAGCGCCTCCTCCTTTTTCAGCCTCTGTAACATAAGAGCTTGCCTTAACAAACTGTTCAAACTGAAAATTACTAACGCAAAATTTAGCTATATAAAACCCTTCTGTTTGGGAGATATGAATAGGCTTAGCATCTTCTCCACACTCTTCTGAGCCAACTAAAAACTCACCAGAAGGAATGTATACCATTCCCTTAGGGGTTAGGCTAAGTCTTTCAGAACCCTCTTCTCCTTCCTGGATAGGTAACTCTTTTTCTATGCTTTCTTTAGCTATTTCTGCCTGATGAAATTCAGGAAATGCAAGCTGCAGACGCTCAATAATTTCTGTGTAGCTAGCGTTTCTTTGTTGTGGACTAACTTGTAGGCACTCAAAACAAATTTCATCCCAGCATGGGTTAATGCCCTTTCTCTTTAAACTTACCTTTGGATTAAAGCCTTGAGGCAACTCTGATGTCAACATTTGATAAAGTAAGACACCTGTAGCATATAGATCAACACTCTCGTCAACTACCCCATTTTCTTTTTGCTCAAGCGGCATATAGTCATACCTGCTATAAGCCCTTTTCAACATTGATTCTAGTATTGATTCATGGGGATTATCAAAATGTGTAATAAGCTCTTCCCATGCCAAAAGTTGTTGTATGGACACTTCATCCTCAAATAATGCGTAAGGCTGAAAGTCACTTAACTTAACCTCTATTGATAAACCTAAATCTTGACTATTACCATAAGCTATCAAAATATTCTCAGGCTTTAAATTACCATGGCATATTCCATTATGGTTAGCATCTCTAAATTCCCTTGCCTCATTCAAGGCTTCTAAAATCTGTTTGAAGATATGATAAACCTGAAACTCTGATAACTTCCCGTTATGTCTCTCCATATACTGAATCAGGTTACACGATTTACCTTCTCCATCATGAATAAAATCTTTAACTAAAAACCACAGATTGTCAAAGCGACCGGAGCCCAAAGGCCTATCTATATAAGTAGCGTTTAGCTGTCTTAAAAGAGCTGTTTGAGCATCTAGCCTTGGAAGCCAATCCATTGGCATCGTGTCTAAAATCATTAGAGTTTTTAAGACAAACTCTTTGTTTTGTACATTATTTATAACATGATAACTAATTCCAGAGGGGCTGGCTCCTAAGATAGAGAGTACTTGGTAATCTCCAATAAACTCGCCTGGTTTTAGTACTCTTAACGTCTCTAAATCATTCATGATACCGCTCTTTTTGGCTGGTTTTTCTTCAAAGCTGCAACTTCTTTAGAACTTGAAAAGAAAAGGTAAAATAAAAAGTTTTTAACACCAAAATAACGGACAATTACTTTCCATCTTTCCCAGACTTGAAATATATATCTATACTTCTGCCTCTTTGTAAAATACTCTATATCACAAAAATACCGACAGTCAATAAAGTAGTTAAAAGATTTATCATCTCCTTGCACAACTCTTGATAGCCAAGCCTGAAGGAAGTAAATTTCCAGATGAGACTTAAATAAGCCCAGGTCTTGGAAGACATCTCTTCTAAAAAAAATAGAGCATAAGCTCAGAGGAGTTTTGTCATAAAAAAGGCCCGCTGTAGTTAACTGACTAAGTCCGTTATTAACCTCTTTTGAAGAGCTTAACCATTGCCCATCAAAAATAAGCTTGGGTTCTTTATGGTGAAATGCAAGATTTGCAATGTACTGTAGTAGATGAGAAAATAAAAAATACTCCCCAGGCTTTAAAAATACTAAGTACCTTCCTTTAGCAAACTTTACACCTCTATTGAACATACTCACTACGTTCTTAGCGGTAACAGAATAGTGGTAAATGGGGTAGGCTTTAAACTCATTAATCGTCTCAAGAGTTTGCTCAAACTCTCCACCATCTAATAAAACAACTTCAAAGTTTTTATAACTTTGCTCAAAGATTTTACCTAAGGTTAGGGTTAATCTTTCTTGGTTTCCT
>JAACFD010000047.1 GCA_009937555.1 Chlamydiales bacterium
TCAAAGCTGCTCAAAGCTTTGCTACATTTCTCAAAAGCAGAGTACTCAAATTTCGTGATCATATTAGAGAGCTAAATGACACCTATAGAGAACTCATCCTTCACGAAGAATACAAGGCATCTTTACTGGCTTTATCCTCATTACTACAAACTGCTATGAGCTCATCGTCAGAGCATTTCTCACAAACCGATGAGCTACTATTAGGCATGTTTAGCTTTTTAGGTAAAGAAGAGGCTCTTCGCAAGCGATTTGGTTTTAAAACAAGACCTACCCCTTTAGATATGCACAGACTTAGAGCTTTAATTGAACGTAAAGTTGAAAGCATCCAGAAATCCTGCAACCTCTTATCTAAGACTATTGTTCTTTTCGATGACGCTAGCTATTCAGGGAAACAACTGTGTGAGCATGTCACAGGAATCATAGCTGCTATCACAGAATTAAATGTGGACTTAGCAGCTATTGCTAAAACTTCACGTGTAGAACTAAGAATGCCTGTCATTCGCCCTGAAATAAAGATCATTTGCCCTGTGATGAGTGAAACAGCTCTTAGACTTATAACTGACTTAAGAGATAGAAACAGAAAGTTTCGAATAAGTCTTTTTCATAGAGCTGTATGCAGAAATGTTGGCTCTTGCTTATCTGATACTAACAATCTATTAATCAAAGAACTATGGGGAAAGGCATCATTACAACTTAGCACTATGTACTTTGATCATAAGCTACCTAACTCCACTTCTTTTCCTACACAAATTTTCCGAGGTAGCGTAACAGGTCAAGAACAAGCTGTTCCCTTTGTGAGACCCTATGATGGTTCTTGTATGCTTGAGCCTTACAAGGTTAAAGACTGGTGTCATATCTCCCTGATAAAAGACTCATCTGATACTAGCAGTGATTCTAGTGGAAGTTCTTCCAGGCTCAGCGTCTCAACTGTAGCTAGCCCTACTAATAGAACTTCTCTAGAACTCCCTTCAGATATAAGGAAGAAGTTGGTTTCTTTATCTGTTAGCCCTATAACTGTTAGCAGCCATAAGCATAAGGGCAAAGCTGCAGCAGAGGAAGAAGTTGATGAAACAGCTGTTACAATAGTGGAAAGCTATAAAGAAGCTAGATCGCTACATGCAGGCTCCAGAAAAGTTGCTCAAATACAGCCTTTTAGAGATCCTGGACTTGATCTTTTCTCACCTATGCGAGCTTGCTCTGCAAAGCTTCCCCCTGGTTTCAGTTTAGGCTCTCCATCTACTTCTTCTGATGACTCAAGCTCTATAGAAAGCCCTCCTCCTTCTTCAGTAGCTATTCCTGGATCAGACTCTCGAATTACCCTACTCCTACCAGCTGCAATGGCAAGTTCTTTCATTGCAAAAAGAGAAAGTGATTTAAAAGCTACAGCTCTGCTGGACTGTGGGCAGAGTACAGAAGCTCATTCTGAAAGAGCGCCTTTAATGCCTCCTCTTAAAGCTTCTGCAGAGGTTGTCTTTTCAGATGACCATGCCGAAATAGCTTCAAGAAGAAGATTGATTGCTCCACCTTCAGAACCCTCTAGAGGTCGACTAAGGCTCTCTGAAGGCTCTAGAGTAAGAAAGCCTACTAGCAAAGAAGGCCTTCCTTCTACAGCCAGATCATTAGATAGCTTGCTAGTGGGAAAATCAACTAAATCTCTAACAAAATCTTTAGAGGAAGCTTTAAGAGCATCTACTGAAGCATAGAGAGGCTATTAAAATAAGCTATTGAGAGGGGGCAGCTCCCCTTCTCATGCTATATGTTTTTAACCCCCCCTTGAGAACGGCATGAAAACAAAAGAAATAAAATAAAGTTTAACTAAAATACCCTCAAAGTATATTCTTAGTAGCATCATTAAAAAAAAACATTAAAGTGATCAGGGATTTTACATGGCCTCAGAAACAACTCCGTCTATCATACGAGCGATTCAAAAACATGCTACTACTGGAACCCCTATAGCAGCTATTTTTCTACCGTCTAAAGATAGAGGTGTCACTAGGTATGCCCTTGTTTACAATGAAAGAACTAGAGAATGGTCTAGTAGGATTATTTCAAAAATAGATAGTTCCATAGTTGAATTAGCTATTGAAGCACTTACCCAGCTTCCTCCCATCCCGAAAGAGATCTTTGGACCTGAACCAGAAGGCACTGAAACATTAAATGGTTTTAGGGAAGTCTTGAAAAATTTAAATATAATTAGAAGTTCTGCTGATGTGCCCCGAGCCGACAGCAAAGCAGCATCTACTAGTGAAGCTGAGGGTACAGGAGTCATAAGTTTTTCTTCAAGATCAGTATCGTCAGAAAAAACGCTATCCAACTTTTACCCAACCCTTCTTTACATGCCTAGCCTAGCAGAAAAACTTGAATCTCTAGGAGTAGGGCGCCATATCTGCGACTTATTCACTCAAGTGTTTCCATCTGTTGAGAACATTTACCAACTTTTTAAAGCTGCTTACCTTGGTATCTTAGATTGTCCTGAGAATTTCGCATTTGCAATCTCAAATAAAATATGGCTCTCTCCACCACAAGACCTAAAAAAATGGGTAAATAAGCGTGAAGCTTCTGCTGATTCCAAGAAAGAAGTAAATTGGGAAAAGTCTAAGGTATCACTTATGTCTCGCTTAGTAAAAGCAAAACTAAAATTCAACCCTGTTGTAGCTTCCTACTTAAAAAGCACATCAGGACAAGCTCTAGAAGAAAACACATCTAGTGTATACTGGGGTACAGGAGCAGACGGTAGGGGTCATAACCACTTAGGGAGAATTTATGAACGTCTGCGTGCTGAAAGTGAAGAAAGCAAAGATTGCTCCTAGTTAAAGTTATCCACCAAAAATATTGTTCCAGCCCCTATCCTTGAACCTGCATTTCCCGTGGGTTGACTAAAATCATCTTCTTTTTCATGAAGGATGATAGAGCGGCCAGATACAGTGTATTTTCCTTTTGTTAACTTTAACTTTGGAACAAAAACTTCTAACTCACCAATCCCCTCTTCATTCACTTCTATATTACCTAAGTCTCCAGGGTGAGCTACAAAGAAGTTATGATCTGGTGCATAGCCATGGGGAGCTCTCTCTGGATTATAATGTCCTCCTGCAGCTTTACCTTCATTAGAGGTGTCTCCAAATTCATGAATGTGAAGACCGTGTTTACCAGGGCTAACATTCCAAACCTTCACTGTTATTTTTAAACCACCTCTACTTTCTTCAAAATAAGCAACTCCAGATAAACTATCACCTTCTTTAGTTGGGTTAATGACAGCTTTAGCCTTTTCTAATTCTGGATTTTTATAAATACCACACCCACAACCTGCAAAAGCCTGAGTAAAGAGACAAGATATAATGAATAGTAAAGGGATAAATAGACGTGCCTTCATAGATAACTCCTAATTTCGTTAATAGCTAGTATGCTTTTAGCAAAATGACTAAGCTTTATCAACTATGATTTTATAATGTCAGAGCCTATGTCTATCAAATTAGCCTGATGAACTTAAGCTAACATCTAATTGGATATAAGCATTTTGCGAATTATTCATAATACTATTAATTCTCTTATCCCTTTTAGCTATAAGCACAGCGCTGCTTATCTCAATAAGAAAACTAAATATTAAGAATCTGTTAGCTATAAGCTATTCACTTCAAGAGTTTCTTGTGTAGAAATACAGATTGACAAGCAAATGCTCCATTATCTATACATGCTTTATTATAAATAACCCTTTTTTTTGGTGCCTAGTGCCACAATTAAGCAGTTAAAAAAACGTTAACTCTAAAAATTATCATTTACTTAAAACTAGTACTTGTTGATGGCTTTGGGGGGCTACTTGAGGTTATGGGATGAATGAATTTCTTTTCTGGCTTCTAATTTTTGGACCGTTTGTTCAAACCATATTTTTTGCTTTTAAACCTAAGCCTCTACAGCCTTTTTTAGGTTTTATTTCATCAGCGCTGGCAGCTGGCTACCTAGGGATAGTGGTTTATCTTTCCATGAACCTAGACCCAACAGACCCACTCCGTTTCAAGCATGCGTGGGCCCCTCAGATTGGAGTAAATTTCTCATTTTATACAGATGGCCTCGGCCTTTTCTTTGCTTTACTTATCACAGGTATGGGAGTTTTAGTTTCGATCTATGCCCAGGGGTATATGAATCACTCGAACCTTAAAATAGGTAAGTTCTACAGCTATATCAGTATTTTTATGGGGTCTATGCTAGGAGCAGTCCTAGCAAATAACCTGCTTGTCCTTTTTCTTTTTTGGGAAATTACAGGGGTAATGTCATACCTTTTAATCGGCTACGATGATGAAAGAGAAGAGGCTCGAAAGGCCTCAAAAATTGCCTTTCTAACAACTTCTCTAAGTAGTCTCTGCTTATTAGCTGGAATCATCTTATTTGGTATTATGGAGCAGAGCCTTGAGCTAACAGAAATTCTCTCTAAAGGGCTCATTATTGACAAACACCCCTCTTGGGTACTGCCCATTATGGTTCTAATTTTGCTTGGGGTTTATGGAAAATCTGCACAGTTTCCATTTCATTTCTGGCTACCATCGGCTATGTCAGCCCCAACTCCAGTAAGCTCTTATCTGCACTCCGCGACAATGGTAAAACTAGGAGTTTACTTAGTCGCTCGTATATATACTTTATTTGCTACTACTGCTTTATGGTTTCCATTGGTTACCACCCTTAGTTTGATAACAGTTGTGCTAGGAGGAGTTTTAGCCCTCAGAGCTTATCGCCTAAAACAAATTTTAGCCTATGCCACAATAAGCCAACTTGGTTTTTTTATTAGCTTTTATGGTCTGCTAGATTCTAAATTTTTAGCCTACGATTATGTACATATCTTTAACCATGCCCTTTACAAGGGTAGCCTATTTATGCTAGTTGGTATATTAGCTTATGCAGCAAAGGCAACAGATGTACGTCACTTAGTAGGACTACGCCAAAAAATGCCTTTTTTTAGTCTTATTCTTGCTATTTCACTAGCAGCCATGGCAGGCCTCCCTGGGACCACCGGTTTTCTCAGCAAAGAGCTTCTAGTTAGTGATCTTGTATACCTCTATAAGGAAGAGCCCTCAACTATAATTGCAATAGGAATCCTTTTTATTGGACTTTTACTAAAAATTGCCTTTTCTTGCAGGCTGTTCCATTACTTTTTCATATGCCAAAGAGGTGTGGAAATTCAAATACATACCCCTCCTAGCTGGAAGCTTTTACTACCGCCATTTGTTTTGTCAACACTAGCTATATTTTGGGGAATTTGGCCCAATAGCCTTGAGATGATTGCTCGTAATTACTTTATTGAAGGCCTACACACTCTTAATGCGAAAGAAATCACAGTATGGCACGGATGGGGAATTAATGTTGCTATTAGTAGCTTGCTCTTTTTAGGAGGTATCGCTCTTTTTACATTTATGCGACGCTATGAAAGACAGGCTCCAGATAATGAAATCCGAGGACTTACAAAACTATGTTCAGAGCTTTTAGACAATCTGCCACAGTATAGCTTAAAAATAACAGGTATAGTCCATAAGGCCCATGTAAGAGAGCATCTTTCTTGGATCCTTCTAAGCTTTTCTCTTCTAGTTGGTGGTTCTTTGATGCTAAACCAGGCTTTACTCCATTTACCACAACAAGTATCTGCAGTAGAAATCGCACAGCTTATGCTAGTTTTTGCTACAGCCCTACTTCTCAAACTAAAAAAACCTCTGCAACGTCTGATCTCCTTAAGTCTTATCGGCTTTTTAACTGTCTATTATTTCACCTTAAGGAAGGCTCCTGACCTTGCAATGACACAGATGGTAGTCGAGGTCGCTACGCTCATTGTTCTACTACTCACTTTTTCAAAATTGCCTGCAAGCAATAAGCCCTCTCGTAACTGGAAACAGGTCTTTATTGCTTTAACAGCAGGTATAAGCTTTGCTCTTATCCCTGCATTCAATGGCTCCTTTTTGACCACAGATAGCCTATCTGATTTTTACTTACGCAGTAGTATACCTCTCGCAAAAGGAGCTAATGCTGTAAATACCATTTTGATTGATTTTAGAGCTTTAGACACCTTAATAGAAATTGCTGTGATTATGGTTGCTGCTATTGGGGTGGCAGCAATTGGACCTAGAAAGGCAAGTTATCAATCAAAACACTTACCCTCTATTATTCCCTCTCCGATCCTCCCCTCTATAATGCCACTTATTTTTCTTCTCATCATTCCTTTTTCACTCTATATAACACTGCGAGGCCATAATCAACCGGGAGGAGGATTTACAGGGGGCATGACTTTGGCTATAGCCTTTGTACTTCTTAGTATTGCAACTAGAAGAAGCCGTTTCTTCCTCTTTGACCGAGTTAATCCTCTAAGGTTAATTATAATAGGCTTTTTTGTAAGCGTGCTCTCGGGTGTTATCTCATTAGTTACAAAGGGAACTTTCATGCTTTCACAATTTTACTGGGACACTGCCTTGATTAGCACACCTCTACTTTTTGATTTGGGAATATTTTTACTCGTAATTGGAAGTGTTAACGTTATCTTGTCCAAAATGAGGAATCAAACACTGCAGGGAGAAAAGCAATGAGCATTCTCATGTTCTTGACTCTAGCTTCCTTATTTGGAGGTGGCATTTACCTAATACTTAGCGGCAGCTACCCAAATATACCTCTTGGTATTGCACTAGCTTCAAATGGGGTTAACTTACTACTAATTGAGTCTAGTCACCCTTTAGCTGGTGAAACTGATCCATTACCTCAAGCCTTGATTTTAACAGCAATAGTTATAGGATTTGCTCTTCTTTCTCTACTATCAGCCTTTTCTTTAAGTCTATTCCGAGGACGTAGTAAAGATGAAATTCCACCGGTTAACTGGGAGGATAAAGTTTGATAAGTTTAGAAACATTTATACTCTTTCCTCTACTCATTCCACTGCTTGCTTCAATTTTCTCTTTTACTCCTCTAGGTAGAGAACAAAGCACACGCGCACTATTATTTATTCTCCAAATTGTTGCTAGCACTACCTTGCTTTTTAAAACTATCGATAAAGGGATACTATCAACTTCCATAGGTGGTTGGCTAGCACCATATGGCATTGTTCTAATAGCAGATCCTTTTGCAGCACTTCTACTATCTGTTAGTAGCCTTGTTTTTTTTGCTTGCCTTTGGGATTTCAAAACAGAAGATATTTTTTCTACTCCCCTTTTCTTTCTTCTCCAATCAGGTATAAGCCTTAGTTTTGTTACTGGAGATATGTTTAACCTTTTTGTAGCTTTTGAGCTTACACTTATGGCTTCATATGCTCTCATTTCCCTACACGGGAAAAAAAGTAAGCTTAACAACTTATTTAGCTACCTTCTAGTAAACATTGTTGCAAGCTTTCTGTACTTAACCTCAATTGCCTTATTCTACGGCTACACTGGTACTCTAAATTTCGCAGCTCTATCGGTTTATTTTCAGGAGCATAGCGGAGCTATTGCTCTACTCCCCTTATTACTTATTTTGTTAGTTATGCTCATAAAAGCGGGTGTCTTCCCTTTCTACTTTTGGCTTCCAGACACTTACCCCCTACTACCTAGCAGATTAGCTGCTTTATTTGGAGGAATTGTATCAAAAGTAGGGATGTATGTTATTTTTCGTTTATGGCTAAGTATATTACCCCACTCAATTCCTTGGCTAAGCAATACATTTTTAATACTGTCAGTCTGCACCATGCTTTTTGGGGTTCTTGGAGCCGTTTCACAAAACTCTATTAAGGCCATATTATGCTACCATGTGCTTAGTCAGGTTGGATATATTTTATCTGCTGTAACTCTTTCCTCTTTCCTATCTGTTACAGCTGGTATTTTCTTTATTTTTCATAATATGGTAGTGAAATCCTCGCTTTTACTAATAGGAGGACTGGCTAAAGAGCATTCTGGTTCAAATAATCTAAAAAAGATGGGCGGCCTTTGGCACTCACGACCTTTACTAGGGACCCTTTTCCTGCTACAAGCCCTAGCCCTTGCAGGCCTACCACCATTTTCTGGCTTTTGGGCAAAGTATATTCTCTTCACAGAAGGGACTACTCTTGGTGCTTACCTAGTCGTAACGTTGGGGTTCATAACTAGCTTCTTAACCCTTTTTAGCATGATTAAGATATGGAGAGGAGCATTCCAGGGGAATGAAAAACATCCTACCTCAGACACTAGCCGTTCAGCTTATTTCAGCCCTCTTTTACTTACCGTGATAGCCTTGGCCATAGGGATAATGCCCCAGCACTCTATAAACTTATCTCAACTATCTGCAAAGAGTCTTCTAAATAAAGAAGCTTATATCCATGCTGGATTAAACGTGGGATCGAAAGGGGAAAGTATATGAAATGGATTAGAAACATTCATGCGTATTTATCTTTAGTGACAACCTTTCTCAAAGAATTTTTAAAATCCAATATATCAGTAGCTTACGCTATACTATTCAGCAAGCAATCGCAGGTATACTCAGAAATTATTTCCTATGACATTAGCGACCTATCTCATATTGAAACAGTATTTCTAGCACAAATGATTACCCTTACACCAGGTACCGTTGCTGCTTCTATTGATGAGACTCACAAAGAAATTAAGATTCATGTGCTAACAGCCAGAGGACTCCCCTCTGAGAGTATTTCCCGTATCGACACAACACTAAAAACTGCACTGTTAAAGGTAACTAGAAAATGATTATTCTATTCTCCTTGAGCGCTATTATGCTTATTATATCTCTAGCTTGTGGACTCTATAGACTCTCCCGTGGCCCTAGGCTTTTGGACCAAATACTTGCATTTGATTACCTCTGTATCTGTATACTAGCATTAATTTCCTTGAGGTCAATGTATCTAGGCACAGATGTATATCTAGAACTTATTTTAATTTTTAGCCTTCTGGGTTTTGCTACAGTAATTAGCTTTATGGAAGTCTTCTTTGCACATTTAAAGAGGAAAAAAAATGATTGATACTCAGCTCTTATTTGGAATCGTCCAGTTTATAGGAAGTGCTTTCATTTTGGTTGCAGGAATTGGAATGATAAGACTTCCCGACACACTTAGTAGAGCTCATGCTCTTTCTAAAGCCGCCACACTAGGTATCAGCCTCATCTTAATAGCTCTTTTTGCTTATATTGGCACATTTACAGCAGGGGCAAAAATACTAGCTGCCATTTGCTTCAACTTTATCACAATACCGCTTTCTGGACATATATTCGCACGTTATGCCATTGAAGAAGCACCCGAAAAAGCCCAGCCTTCTAAGGAAGACTAAGCTTCACTTATGAATATTTGAGCTCCCACTATATTACAAAAAAATGCTGCAAGAGCAAGTTGCGCTCATTGCAGCATTCATAAGTTTCTTAGATATTAGAGAAAGTAAGATTATATCTTAGCTCTAGTGTCCAATTGCAGAATAACTCTTGTCTTAAAGTCAGTATCTTTTTTTGTTTTTACCTCTACTTCATTAAATCCAAATTGGCGAAGTTTATACAGAGCTATATTCCTAGCTTCATATATCTTATTAGGAGTAATGCTACGTAAAGAAACAGGAACGCTAAAAGAAATATTAAGCTTTCCACTATCAAACTGTTCACTTAAAGTTGAAAAGTGTAACTTTTTTGCTGAGAAGTTGGTTTTAAGTCCCTGAACAGTAGCTTGAAAGTTTTTTGTTATCCCTTCTGGACTAATAACTCCCTTCACTAACTCTGGTAGCTCATGTGGACTAATCCCTTTTACCCCTGCTGAGTTAAGCAAAGCTCTTACAAGTCTAACTTCTCCTGCGTCAAGGTTAGCATTCTGTACTGGAGTAACTGCGTCTATATTTATCATTTTTAATCCTTTTTTAATTTGCATGAAATTTAAAAGGCGCTAAGTATAAACAAGTTAAACAATTAAGGAAAGATAAATACCTCATTAACAGTTATTTAAGATATTCGTAAAGACTTTATTTTATCTTTGAAATTCAGCGAATTAACCTCAAAAAAAAAGCTGCATCAGCACTATCTGTACTACATGCAGCTTTTTAAATATCTGTACTTCTATCACTAGAATTAATAATAAGCTTAAGCTTTTCTTCTAGTATCCATACTCATAGCTAAAGTGATTTTTGTTTCACCACTAGGTAAGTCCTTTGTTCTCACACT
The DNA here is from genome assembly GCA_009937555.1 of Chlamydiales bacterium. Classification (GTDB taxonomy): domain Bacteria; phylum Chlamydiota; class Chlamydiia; order Chlamydiales; family JAACFD01; genus JAACFD01. The sequence continues at coordinate 10,117 of JAACFD010000047.1, forward strand.
ATTTTTTTTAAAACCTGTAGACAAAGCTGCTGATTTCCATATTCTTTTAGCCTCAGCTATAGTAGCTGCTGTCACATTCCAAGAAGGAACTTTAATCGAAGCTGAAAAGCTTCCTCTATCAAACTTATCATTTGACACGTGTAATTTTTTAGCGGTTACGATTGCTGGATGACCTGAAATATAAACCTTTACTTTTGCTGTTAACCCCTTTGGGCTCACTAAGGCTTTTTCATAATTTTGAAGGGTATTAGCACTAATTCCTGTGACACCCATTGCTTCCATTTTATCAACTAGTAATAAGTTTGACATATTTTCAACTCCTTAACTTAAACACTGTTAAATTTATTCAAACAGCTAACCATAAAGCATTTACACAAACTTAACAATACCAAAAAAAATTTAAATTCATTAAAAAGAAGAGTTTATA
>JAACFD010000048.1 GCA_009937555.1 Chlamydiales bacterium
GGGCTAGCCTATAACTTCCATTTTTGAAAAAAGTGATACAAGACTTTAATGAAGCAAAAAATAAAGGATCTAAAGCTTTTGTTTTATCTGATAGCTCCTTAGAAGTTAGCTCTAGGTGTCTGCCTAAGTCCGTGAAGTTTCTTTTTAGTGTTACCAGAATGATCGGGTGTGTATCAGATAATAATTGCTCTTCATTTAACTTTCCTAAGGTACTAACTAACTCATCGCTTAACTCGTTAAAAGAACTTTGCTTATCGGCTGAATCAGTAGTTTTAGGGAAGTAATCATATCCTATTTCTTTGTTAGTGCTAGGTGTAAGTATTTTTATAGCTAAGCTACAATAGACTCTTGCTTTCATAGAGTCACTTATACCTTCCCAAAGCTCAAGAGTATTATAAGTTATTGCAGAAACATCTTCTATTTCACTAAGTTTTATAGAACAGTAAACTTCTATAGCAAAATCATCTCCTTCTTTAGCTAGCTCTGTAACAAAAGCTTTTATTCGCTCTTTTTTGCTTGGGTCTTTATCTAAAACTCCTTTAGGCAAGCTCTCTATAGACATAAGAAATCTACCTTTATTCTCAGGGTGTAAATCTACACCTGCATCTACTGAACGCTGAAACAGACCTACGGCTCTTTCAAGAACCAGGTCTGTTTCTCCAGTCTCGGTAGCGATTACTGCTAGAGCTTCAAATAAAGCTCCTTTGTTAGTGTCCATTGCCTCAATTTTTTCAATAAGTGCACTGTATACTCCTTCAGAAGAACTTACTATAGCTGAATCTAATGCCCCTAAGAGAGCACTCTTATCTTCAAGAGGAATACTATCATCTGTTAAAGCATTTGCTACTTTTTGTAATAAGTCTGCAGAACCTTCTACTAACTCTAAGCTTAACTCCTCACCCTCTGGTATAAAGTTCTTTGCTTGCTCTAGAAGAACACTTATATCTACTGAAGCTTCTTCATCTCCCTCATCGTGTTTTTCTTCAGAAGCTTTTACATTAGCAGGAACTCTAACTACTAAAACTGAGATGTTATCACCAGCTTTATCACTTCCAAACCTCTCTCTTTCTAACTTAACTCCAAGTTGAGTCAGTTTCTTGGCTGCCTTTGTAGGGTCTATTGAAGCAGCAAAAGCTCCTATTTCTCTTGAGCTAAGTTTCGTAGGATCTTCTGAAGGTGCTGCTGTAGAGTCCCAAAGGCCATCACAGGCAAAAGTTAGGGTATCTCCTGGCTGAATAGTACGACAAGAAATCTTTGGTCTTGCTGAAACATGAACATTAGGATCTCCTATGGCCCTTCCAAGCTTTAAGTTCCCATCGATTCTTCCCCAAGAAAAGGTTCCACCTCTTTTTACTACACTACTTTCTTCAAAGCTCTCATAGCCATCTTCTGAAAAAGCACTATCTTGATCTTTAGAAAGTTCATAGATATGGTAACTATCTTCACCCTCTTCCCTAGAGAGAACGGCTCGGCTATCTCCTGCATTTGCTGTGTATAGCTTATCTCCTATAACAATAGAGGCTACAGCTGTTGTTCCATCACGCCCCTTATACTCAGCATCTAGTTCCACAAACGCTATTTTTAGAGCATTATAAATAGCTTCTTCACTGAGAGGAAATTTCCCCTTTGAAAACTGCTCTAACTTTTCTTTTAAAATTCTTGGTAGATTTTCCCTTACATACTGCGAACAAGCTGCTCCACCATGTCCATCCAGTACTCCAAATACAGGTATTTTTAATGATTTATCTGCAATTTCCACTTCTATTTCATTTAAGATATGAGCATCTTCTTGATTAGGCCTAAATCCTTGCCAGTGGCAAACACTAGCTTGGTAACCTTCAGCTACTACATCTCCATCTAATTCTTCAGCTCCTAAAGCTGAGGACCTTTCTTCAATTTTAAACCCTAAAGGTGAATCACTATTTAAAACAGCTCTTTCTCCGTCATACACACCTGATAGCTCGCTATCAATACTGTCTACTTTACTCCTTAGGCAGCTGTATGGACTATCATCCTCTAATCTATACTGAAGTTTTTTTGTATGCTTCGCTATTCTTTCTGCTGCTGTTTTACCTTCTGCTGCTACCTCATCATCTAGAGTGCGCCACTCTCTTGCTTTACTAATGAAATTCTTTGTAAGCAGCTCCTCTAGAGGTAGTTTTTGATGAATTTTCGGGTTAATCTGTTTGTGCTTTTTGCCAGCTACAAGTAAGGGCATACCCCCTAAAAAGTCTTGAAAAGCTCTATCCATTTGTCTAGCAGATTTCACTCTCTACTCTTTAGGACCACCATCCTTGGATAAATCAGGCATTAGCCCCTGGAAAACAATCGCATTTTTATCTTTTAAAATTTCTAAACTTGTCTCATTGTCCTTTAGACTATTGAGATAGGCTTGAGAAATGATATAGATATATTCATCTTGCTCTTCACTAGGTAGCTGCCCTACACTTGTAAAATCTGTTAAGCTTTGCAAGGCCTCTTTGACTTCTTCTTCCAAGGGAGATGTTTCGTATCTAGCCATAAGCAGAGCGCTAACAATAAATGAGGAGTCTTTATTTATAGGTTCTTTGCTCTCAAGTTGAACATATTGATCTTTAATTAAGGTTGCCAGCTCTACGCACTTAGATACTTCTTCAGGATTTTCCCCTGAAAGGCTATTTAATTTATGATGCATGATCATGGAAGCTGCTAGCAGTATTTTCTCTTTTTCAGCATCGCTAGAGGCTCCACCAAGCAATTCTGTGAGGGTATCTTTAGCTGTGGTTTGCAAGTTACTGCTTAAGCTTTTTACCCCTTTTAACAGCTCTGCATCAGGGACTATTTGATCAGCAAGCTGAGGAGCTATTCCCATTTTCCTTAGGGCTCCAACTTCAACTGCAACATCAATAGACTCTTCATCACCATCGTCGTCCTCACCTTCTACTTTAAACCTTAACTCTAAATCAGGTCCTTCGTCAACCTTATCACCCTCCTCATCTTCATCATCTGCATCAATGTTCATTCTAAGAACATCTTTTACACTACCTAACTTACTACTTATAAGGTTATCTATCTCTCCTCCATCTTCTAAAGTCCTTGAAATAGCTCTTTTTAATTTTGCAAGTAAGGTGTCAGCCTCTTCTGCTAAATCTGGACTTACTTCTTTATGTAGTGAAATACCTGCTGCGTAGGTTAATAAATCATTCTTTCTACTTTTTAGCTGCTCACCTGTTAAGCGTTTAGCTAAAGAACATAATAGGTCTGCCTTAGCTAGAGGGAAATCTTTTGTGAGTGCTGAAGCTTTTCCTTTATACTGATTTTCACTAAGGCTTGGGTAATGCTCATCGAAAAGATTTGTTAAGAAGTTGGACAGTTCCTCTTGATGTCCTGATAAATCCTCATGGGTAGTTAAAAAATCAATAGGATCTCTATCCCCTATTGATTCAATTCCTGCATCTATTATTTTCTGTTTGAGTAACTGACCTACATCACTTCCTCTAGGGAAATCTGCAACTTTTAAAGAGCCTACTAAAGCCACTAACTTGCTTTGCTCTGCCAGTCCCATATCTAGCGCCGCTCTATAGGTTTTAGCTGCTGCATTTGTAAATGATGGAACTTCAAGTTTTTTGGCTTTAGAGGCCTCCCCCTTTTCTAAACTCCCATCACTTTTTTGGTACTGGAGCCCTATTTCACGGCTCAGTCGTAGAGAACCATCGTCTTGCTCTTTAAAATTGAGGATTAGGCCTTGTACATCAGAACCTAAATTAGTTAAGCCGGATACACCTAGAGCTCCTATCGCCTCACTTATAAATTCTTCCGCTATGTCCGCTACTTTATTGGCAACATCATCAACTTCATTTGCTGGCTTTTCTAGGTTTTTCCTAGTACGCACCTTGATTTTGTGGACCTTTACTTCGCCAGTTTCTTGATTTTTTACGGAGAATAGGATTCCTTTGTTTAACTCGTCACCTAAACTGTTTTCACTGGAAGAAAGTTTCCCTGTATAGGCTCTTATTTCCCAGTTAGCATCTCCAGAATTAACCTCTCTCACCATAAGCTCCTCAAAATAAAGCATGAACATATTTTTTCAACTTTATTGCATTCATTTTTCATGCCATATGCTCTTACTACTAAATAAAAAGGCTCTTAGGGACTGGATAATTTTTTCCTTCCTTATTAGAATGTAGCAAAAGAAAATAATTCAGAATCACTTACCCCTATTTTTTTTGTGTCTGGAAGTAAAAAAACGCTCTTTAACTCATTTATTTATACATTCTTATCTCTTTTGCAAAAGCCTTTGGTATTTATTGTAGTTATCATTAACCAGGCTTTTCTTGAAGTAGAGGATTTTGCAAAGATTGCTCTTTTAATGAGTTTGATTGAGTTGTTTTCTCGTTGCTACCTACTTGGTCTACCAAATGCTGGTACTCGTTTTACAGCTACCTTTGAAAACAAGCCCTTTGAAATGCACCGGCTATGGAGCTCTTTATTTTTAATGGTCGGAGCTATCTCCATTGCTTTTTTTCTACTGCTACTAATTTTCCACCAATGGATATTAGACCCTTTCATTGAGGGTGTTGAGTTTTATCCTCACTTAGCTCTTGCTGCTTTTTGCTCTATTTTCTCAGCTATCTATATGCTTTATCAAAGGCAATACCAAGCTAAACAAAATGCCAAGCAGTTTAGTATTACCACCTTATCCTTCTACCTTATCTACCTTCTCTCGATCTTATTTTTTGTAGCTTACCTAAAAATGGGATCTGTTGGAGTTTTGTGGGGATTTGTGCTTGCCAATGTTTTATTTGCTATTAAGGCTTTTGTAACCAACTTTCGCTCTAAAAAACTTGTCTTTTGCTGGGATAAAGCCAAGCATGCCCTGCACTATAGCCTGCCTTTATTTCCCCATACCATATCTTCTTGGTTTATGAATCTAGTCGACCGCTTTTTTATTTACCGCTATGTAGGAGCTGAAGTTGGAGGCTTCACAATTGCTTTCCAAGTGGCCATGATACTAGATACTTTAACCATGGGAGTCTATCAAGCCTTCCAACCGTGGTTTTTTTCTCTGTTTGAGAAAAAGAATGAAAAAAGTGAGGAAGTATTCAAATTCACAGCCTTCACTGCTGTTTTATATAGCTTTACAGGCCTTGTCCTATCTAGCTTTTCTAAAGAGGTGTTTGCTATTTTTTTAAGAGAAGAGTACCACAGCGCATGGCGCTATGTCCCTTTACTGGCCTGTGCACAGGTAATACGAGGTAACTATCTATTTTACCTCACAGCGCTACTCTCCCATAGCACTAGTAAAGTCTCCCTAATTACAACCCTAACAGCTTTTGTTAATATTGCTCTGAACTACTACTTAATCCCTTCCATTGGCATTATGGGAGCCTGCCTTGCAGCTTTTATCACACAGCATGTCATTGGAGCTTTATGTGTGATTACTTGTAAATATACGTATAATGTCAGCTTTAAAATGAGAAAGGTAATGGGAATTACCTACCTATTTTTTGGCTTATCAGTTTTAAATCTCTACCCTAATGAACTCCCCTTTTGGTCTTTCTTCTTGATTAAACTAGGAATCATTATAGTGATTAGCTTAATGTTGGCTTACATCTATAAATCCCAACTTACAAAACTGTACCAAAAAGCTTTTAAGCGTTCTAAAAGTTAAAGAAAGACTTAAAGAAGCTCTAGGAAGGTAGATAAATTTTTAGAAAAAAAACTAAAAGTAAAGATAAGGGCTAGGCTTGATAACCTCTTCGTCTATCATACCCTTTTTCATAGATATCATCTGCATAGCCAGAGTGCGCTAGCCAGTTATAATGTCCATCTTTAAACAATAGCCTCAATGGTTCTTTAGCAAAAGGCTTATGATGACGCCCCACAAGGCCACTATATAATTGAGGATCTTTATCAACACGCCAAAAACCATCTACTCCAAGGCGCCCTCTAATATCTAAATCAGATAAATCGCTACTAGAAAAACTATTTTCACCTTCATATACATGAAGTTGCCGTCCTAAAATTTCTGAGAGAACTTGTAGCTCTACTTCAGATACCCATTCTCCTCTTTCTATAGCACGGCACTTTCTGCGAAGAGCACTTTCTTTACGTGTGCGTCCTGTAAGTGATCGATTTCTTCTTTCTCTTTCATTAACACAGGCCCAGCTGTACGCTTCATCTTCTTTTGTAGAGACTAGATATAAAAAGCGCTCCTTGTTTCTCATGATATAATTTGAAACAGCCTTTCTCAGTTCTTTTACCATTTGCTCAGTATGCTCAACAGAACCTAGAGCTCTATCTTTTATTTTTGAGCTAGCAGAATCTTGTATACCTATAAGCGCTTGCACAATACTTACATACAAACAATCATTATCGGTAACGCTGTTAAAACCACGTAGGTTAGACTCATGTAACAAGCCTCGCAAGTTCTTTTCCACATCAACAGGGTAAAAATCTACAAAAGCTTTTTCCTCTCCTGCTGTAGCTTCAAATTCTCTAAGACTATCTCTTAAACGCCCCCTAGGGAAATAAGAAATATCTATCTCTTGAAGCCTTGTGTCTTCAGCAGCTTCCTCTTCTGGAGCCTCTGCTGCTACAGCCCTTGCTCTTATAGCTAATTGTCTTTCAGCTAAAAATAACTGAAGAGCCTCATTACCCTCAGCAGCATCTAGACTTGAGTTATCCTGGCTACAAACTAACCTACTCAAAGAAGCTTCATCTTGAGAAAGGGAAAACAAAGGTTTACACTCTAAAAGTAATCTTAGGCGATTAAAGCTAGCTAAAAAACTAGTCACCCTTTCTTTCTCTTTAGTAGTAAGAGCTATATACATAGCAGAACTCGCTTCAAACTCTAAATCTTCACTGAGATGTTTTTCCATAAGCTCAAGGTGATAGTTTAAATAAGACTCAACTACTCCTAACTCTCTATCAGATAAACTAGCGAACTTTTCTTTAGCCTCAATCAGTGAAACATTAATCGTGCTAGGCATTTGCCTATTTGCTGACAAAGGATTAGCTTGAAGTGTTTTCTTTCCCTTAGAATCCTTTACCTCTAACAGGTCTGCCATGACCTTATCTGCTATAAATACACGTCTATTTCTAACCAAAGGATCACTTCCATAACGCTCGTCTATTGATGAGCTTATACGACAGTGTTGAAGTAAATTAAAGGCAACATGGTTTTTAATTGTCTTATGGACCATGCGCCTACAGTAAGAGCCGCTTTCTAAAGAAAGCATAGGAACAGAGGATTGCTCTAAACCTTCAAGCCCATAAAATTCAGCTACATCACTTATATCCCCTTCAATAAATCTTCTGTAATCTTTGGGCCTTACGATAGAGGGATAGGAAAGTTTTATTCGGTTTAGAGCATCAAGAGCTTGATGCTCTAAAAAATTGTCTACTGAGTTTGAGCTGCTTCTTTTAGCGTGATAGATAGTGATATCATTCATATGTCTGCCATAAGGATCTCTATCATTTTTAAGGCTGTATTCAAACGAGGAAAAATAGCTTTCTTCTATGATCTTTGATAAATCATCTAAGTTACTTTCTAAACTTTCATTCTCTAGCGAGTTTCCACTAATAATACTTTGTAAAATAGCATCTAACTGTTCTTTTTCTTCTAGTCCAGGAACTTGCTGGGCAGTGAGTCCTAAAGAATTTTTCGCAGCTATTAACGCTTTAAACTCATCAATAATAAAGTCTCCACCTTTAAATAATCCCGAGTGAGAAGTATTGAAGTGCTGGCCATTTATAGAAAGTGTTGACAGTTCTGCAGCTAAAGCACAAGCTTTACCTGTAGCAGCCCTCTCCTGGTAAGAGCTTTTAATTGAGTGGTTATATGAAATATCAAATTCACCAGTGCATGAAGTATCACTTTTCTTAGCATAAGCTAATAAGTAAAAGGCTAAAGCCTTGGAGAGTCTTCCCTTCAATAAGGGATCTCCTATGTTGATCTCACCTCTAAACTCTTTAATCATACGAGCAAATTTTAGCTCTATAAGATCTTGCTTAGAAGAGCAGGTATTTTCAAAACTAAGGCTACCCATTCCTGGGTTATCTCTGTTTTGATTTGGCGGGTTCAAAGCTCTTGAAAGGTTTAGCTCAGATAAGCGATCTTCAGCTATTAGTGGATCTGCATGACTTTTTACAATCCCTCTATATCTAGCTTCCTTTAAGTCCCCTCCCAGCCTTGCTCTTCTTTCTAACATAGCAAAAGATGCTTTATCAATACCAAAGCAGGTGCAAATAGAATCAAAATCCATCTCTGCACCAGCAGTTGATCGACAAATCAAGTCCATTAAACCTTCATGAGAGCCTCTTAAAAACGCTGTTTCTAACGTTTCAGCTCTTTCAAGAGCATAAGTAACTCTATCAAAAACAAGGTCAATTTTTGCTTTTAAAAAAGAGTTTTTTGAGTACGAGAAATTCCCTAAAAAACACAGCTTAGCATAAGAATAACACCTAGTTAAAAAGGCTTTTCCATTTAGCCTCATAAGCTCTTTAAAGACCCTAGGCTCATTAAGCGCTAGCTGTTCTAGCAAATAATGGAAATAAGTGTTTTCTCTAAAAAGACCTCTAGCTATTTTTTCATCTATTTTTCTCTTGTCTCTTGTGTCTAACCTTGGATCTCCGAGTTTAAAGCTAAACTTATCCGAGTATTTTGCTTGTGAAGAAAGTGTTTCTGCTTTCACTTTAGTTATCTTAAATGTCGTCGCTGTTTCAAATAATTCTAAGAACTGACTTAATGCTGCTGGTATAACTTGCCCATTATTTACCTTTATCTCAGCCAACCTACTCTCTGCACTTTGTTTAGTTATTACTAAGTTAGCTTGAGCTCTGCTTGCACAGCCCAGCTCTGAACAAAAAACCTTAATCTCAGAGTAAGGACCATATAAAATTGGAACATAGATTTTTAACTCTGCAAAAGTCTTGGCATGAATACTAAGTGAGAGCTTTCCCTCTTCACCTATTTTAGAAGAAAGTTTTGTTTGAGACCTTCCTGTTAGAGAGGAAGCTGTTTTAAAGTAACGAACTTGACTAGAGCTTGCATTCAATCTCTGTAAAATGTCTCTTAAGTGACTATCTTTAACTTTAGCACATGTAGTAACATCAATAACGTCTCTAGCATTCTCTTTCTTTATTTTAGTGATTTTAATGCATGATTTGCTTTTAAAATCATAAAAAGTAAAAGAGCTTTTATCTGTATTTCTTGTACGATCTAGAGGGCTTAACCTGGATATTCTTGAAAAGGCATCTCTTATATCACACCCTCTGATTTGCAGTAGATTCTCACCTTTAAACATAAATTTTTTAAGCTTAGTAGAGGGAAGGTTTTGCACTAAGTAGTTCAGCATTCTATAGGGAATGACTCTTCCTCTGATATCTACTGTAAGCTTTGAAGATCGATCAACAGAGACATAATAGTGGGTATTAGTTCTGCTATCTATAACATGGCCAGATTCTTTTCTTTTAGAAAGATCTTTGAGAGCATTTAACAGTTTTGAATTAGAGTTCGCCAAAATGGAGCTAGCAGTTCTTACTGTAGCAGCTCTAGAGCTTGCTACACGCCTGAGTCTAGATGAAGCAACGCTAGCTGTGCGAGAACGAGCTGATGTGCTACCAGCTTCTCTAGATCGAGATAAGCTAACACCTCTCGTTAAACGAGAAGAGCTTGCTTGGATACGAATTTGCCCACTCACAGCCTTGTTTTCTCCTAATATATAGAGTAAATTAACCATAATTGTAGCAAAATAGTGTCAACTCCTTTTAAAGAGAGGGTTAATATCCCTTAAACCCTCTCTAAGGCAAGAAGGCCAATAACCAGCTAGATACCAGCATAAGGCTCAGCTCTTCAGAGAGAGAAGGCTGCATTTATTAATTTTATATAAAAGCTATATTTGAACTTGGCTTTATTCTCTCTAAGCAATACAATGTCTGTCTTTTAAGGCATCAAACATGAGGGGTATATGTCTTCTAAAGTAGCAGCATTTCATACGGGCCTATCTAGAAACTTGCAGCAGCAAAACTTCCAAAAAAATCGGGAGTATATGCTCAGGTATACCTCAAAAGTCCCAGGCATCTCGAGCTTGTCGCAGGAAAAGCAACTTGCAGCAACGGCAGCTATTGCAGTTTGTGCTTTAGTTAGTTTAGCATCATTGACTGTTAGATCTATCATTACCATCAAACAAAGAAACATCATTGAAGCTTTTATCAAGCAAAGCGAGCATATCAAAAAGCTAAAGCGAGTCCAAAGTAACTGTGCTATTCAAGGTAAAGGAGAATCTTTACCAGAAGGTTGCTCTCTACCCCAAAGAGATCATGAGCAAGATCGCATAGCACTAGCTAGCCTAGTTCTTTTTGAAGATGCTGGTAAAGATAAAGCATCTTGTTTAGCTGAAGTAAAAAAACTTCAGCTTCAAGTAACTACTCTCAAAACGCTGAAAATAGCTATTGAAGGTCTTCCCGAATGCCTATCAGATAAAAGCAAAATGCTTAAGAGTGTTTCAACCTCGATCAATATGCTTTGGTTTTATCTGGTATTGAA
>JAACFD010000276.1 GCA_009937555.1 Chlamydiales bacterium
TATTAATTTAACAACATTAAAAAAGAGTTAAGTCTTAGTTAAGTTTTTAAAAATAAGTTACCAATGTGGATAAAGCTATTAGGGAGACAGAAGAGCCCCTACTAACCTTATAACCCTTTCAGATAGCTGGTAGCTGCTTGGAGCTGCTGAGAATGAGGTTTCTCTAACAATAGAAGTAGAAGAGATTAGTTTCATAAAAGATTCAACAAGGACGGTATCAGAAATATAACTGGAAAAGCTTTCAGTTAGTGTTTCAGCTTTTATGGTTTCCAGTTTCTCTCCTCTGTCCTCTTCTTTAGTTGAGTTAAGGGTTGCGTAAAATGAAAAAACTAGCTGGACAAGAGTGTCGATCTTTTCTTTACTATCTTTCCACCTGGGCTTATCTAGAAGAGAAAGACAAGTAATAATCCTTTTATGAAAGTCTTCAACACCTCTTACTAGTGAGTAGCATGAAAGCATTTGAGTAACTTCTTGAGCAAGCCCAGAGGAGACCTTAACGCTCGGACTGGGACTAGTTTCAGCTTCAGAAAAGCTTGTATCAATAGCTAATCTTCGTCTTTTAGGAGGACTGTCAATAGAATCTGCCATTTTACGGCTCCTGTTGTTTTTTACCTTATTATGAGCTAAATTTAGAAATCAATCAATAAAACACCGCTTTTCAATATTTTATTAATACTTTAAAGTAAGTGTTTTACAATATTTTAGAGTGCACTTTTATGGATCTATCTTTTAGAAAACTATGCGCTGCTGACTACAATCAACTCTTATCCTGGTTTGAAAAAGAGTATATAAGACTCTACTGGAATGGGAAGGGCTTAGAAAATACCCTTGAGGATATTGACTCTTTCCTTTCTGCTGAGAAAGTTTCTGATGCTAAGTTCACTCACTGGCTAGCATGCAAAAAAGAGCAGGCATTTGCCTATTTACTAAGCTCAGATATTACAAAAGATGATAAGTTGATAAAGAAGTACCTAGGTAAAGGAGACAAAGCTATTACCCTGGACCTTTTAATAGGAGAAGAGAGCTACCTTGGGAAAGGTTACGGAAGCTTATTGATACAGCAATTTTTAAGTAAAAACTTTCCTTTATACAAAGTTTTCATTGACCCAGAATGTGCCAATGAAAGAGCTATTCATGTCTATAAAAAAGCTGGATTTCAAGCTTTAGAAACCTTCATTCCGTCATGGAACCCAAGAGAACACCTATTGATGTGCAGGGAAGCAAGGTAAACTATTGTTTATCTCTATACCTAAAGAAGACAGAGAGCTATAATATCCGGCATTTTTTTACACCAGGGATAAAAATGAAGAATGAGTCTATTGATAGTATAGCAGCAAATATAGAAAAAAATCTTACAGGAATGCAGGAATTATCTAGAAAACTAGAGTGTTCCAGAAAGAAGTGGGGTTGGAGTTTTTCAGTTGCTTCTATAAAGAAAGCACATCCAAACTACAGCTTGGTAAGGTGTCAGCGAGTTTTTAATAATATAGTTCGCTTTAGAGATAATAGCTGTATAGACCTAAGAGATAATTTACCTTTAATGTTGCTTTTAGATGTGTCTAAGTTATCTGAAATGACGAAATTGTCATCTAGAGTAGGTGCCCCAGAGAAGTATAAGGCCCTTATAGAGCGCACAAAAGATATTCTTTTAGACCTTTTAAAAACTCCAGAGAAATATTATGTTACTGCTGTAGCCGAAATGGGTAGAGGGATAAAGTCAAGTTATAGGGAGAGAGCAGAAAAGTTAGAACCTCCTCTTAATTTAATATTTTCTAAAATGCAGAAGCTAATCACTAAAAAAGATTTTAAAGGAGTTCAGAACTTTCTCTTAGGTATGTATACAGGAAAGAATACTTTAAATAAAGATGTGTAGTTGATAAAATCTTCCAGTTTCTACGGCTTCGTAGTAGATAATATCAAAAAATAAAAAAAAGGTTCTAGATATGGTTAATAGCTCAATTGAAAATATAGCAGTAGCTTTGGATAAAGATCTTACTGAAATACAAGATTTATCTAAAAAACTTGTTCGCTCAAAGAAGAAATGGGGAAGGAGTTTTTCTGTGGCTTCTATTGGGAAAGCGCATCCAAACTATAGCTTAGCAAGGTGTCAGCGAGTTTTTAAGACGATTGTGTCTTTTAGAGAAGCAGCTGAAGAGAAAGCTATGAGTGAACTACCTGAAGAAGTTATGAAAAAAGCAGCTGTGCTCACAGGTGAAACAAAGTACAAAGCAACTCTAGATCGCACAAGAGATGTTTTATTAAAGTTGTTAAGAAATACAGAAAAGTATGGAACAGAGGATAGCTATTGCAAAGGTAGTGGCGCAACATTAAAATATACAGAGACACCTTTAAGGTTATCTCCAGCGGATAGGTTGGTATTTTCAAAAATGGAAGAGCTTATTCAAAGAAAAGATTTTAAAGCTGCAGCTGAGTTTTCGGGAGATTAAAGCAAGTTATCGGAAATGATGAAAGTTTTTAGTTAAGAGCCTGTTAAAGACAGGCTCTTTTTTTTACCCTAAGAGGGCTTAGAATTACTTGTTATTTAATAAGCTGTCCTTTAATTATGTTACCCCAAATTTATAGACAACATCATAGGGCTAATATGATTAAGAG
>JAACFD010000277.1 GCA_009937555.1 Chlamydiales bacterium
ATAGTCTAGAAGACCGTATTGTAAAACAAGCCTTCAAAGAAGCTGCTGGTAAAAGTTTTGTCGATAAAAATGGTGTTTTTAGAAAGTCAGAAAATAGCTGTGCAAATATAATAAGTAAAAAACCAATAGCGCCTTCAAAACAAGAGTTACGTCTTAACCCTCGTTCAAGGAGTGCTAAACTTAGAGTAATTGAGAAAATCTAAGGCCTCGTATTTTATGCTGCGTGCATTAAGAAAGAAAGCTTCTGTTAATTTAAGGAAGTATTTACCTCACTTTACTATATGCCTGTTTGCACTAGTTGTAGTTTTTTTTTCCTACATTCAAAGACAAAATGATTTAACGACTCTGCGAGTTTTTATTCCTACTAGAGCTAAAGTCCTTCACGATATAAAAGAAGAAAATAAGAGACTGCAGTATCAGGTAGATTTATTTTACAGTCCATCAAACTTGCTACGAATGTCGCTAAAACCTGAATTTGGTGACTTAGACTTTCCCTACCAAGATGAGGTGCTCTTAGTTGATAGAAACAAAGTAAGTGATGAAGACCATGAATCTACGTAAATTATTTACAGCTTCTCCCGCAAGCTTACTTTCTAAAGTGAAAAATCAGGATAAAGTTCGTTTAATAGGCATTGCTATTGTGATGTTTTTTTTATTCTCCATGCTATTTCTTCAGTTTTATCGTATCCAAGTAATTGAGCATGAAAAATGGGAGAAAAAAGCTCAAAGACAACATGAGTGGATCCTAAAAATTCCTTTTAAGAGAGGTAGCTTTTATACTGATTCTACACCGAGATCTCATCACCCAGATCATGCACAAGCCCTTGTTATAGATGTTCCTAAGTATCACTTATTTTGCGATGCCCTAGTAATCCCCAAAAAAGATAAGGGGGAAATAGCTAGTTCACTTTGGAGTATGCTTAGTCTTCCAGATGGTGAAAAAGAAAACTTCATCAAGCAGTTTTACTACAAGAGCCGTAGTAGACGTTTAGCTATGTGGCTTTCAAAAGAGGAGCAGCAAGCTATAGTAAAGTGGTGGAGATCTATTGCAAGGAAAAAGAAGATCCCCAGAAATGCTTTATTTTTTACAAAAGACTATCAGCGTTCGTATCCCTATAAGCATTTGCTAGGTCAAGTCTTGCATACAATTAGAGATTATAAAGAGGAAAAGACCCATCAAGGTATCCCAACTGGCGGCCTGGAGCTTCAATTTAATGACTATCTAAAAGGGAAGGAGGGTAAAAGGTGGTCTCTTAGATCCCTTAGACATACTCTTAGAGTAGGAGGTGTTATAGAAGAGGCTCAAAATGGGGCTGATGTCTACTTAAGTATAAATCAGGTAATACAATCTATTGCTGAAGAAGAGCTTGAAAAAGGAGTTAAAAGAGCAAATGCTGATAGTGGATTTGTAATTGTAATGGATCCTGACTCCGGCGAACTTTTAGCAATTGCACAGTATCCTTTCTTTGTGCCTAGTTATTACCAAGACTACTTTAATGACTCAAAACGAATTGAGAATACAAAAGTTAAAGCTATTATGGATGCTTATGAGCCAGGTTCAACTATAAAGCCTATTATGCTCGCAACTTTTTTACTTGCTAATGAAGAACTAGAAAGAAGAGGAGAGCCTCCGTTATTTGATCCTGATCAGAAAATTAGCACTTCTTCAGGGCGTTTTCCTGGGAGGAGTAAGCCTTTAAAAGACGGTAGAGTTCACAAGTACCTTAATATGGACCTTGCACTACAGAATTCGTCTAATGTATACCTTGGGGTATTGGTAGAGCGCTTAATAAGTAGGCTGGGGGAAGAATGGTTAAAAAAGACCCTAGAGGAGCATTTTTCTTTTGGTAAGCCTACAAATATTCCACTTCCATTAGAGAATCCAGGTATGTTGCCTACTCCAGGTAAACGCTATGCTAATGGTGCACTTGAATGGTCTAAAGCTACACCTTACTCTTTAATTATGGGGCATAACTTACAAACCAATGGCCTTCAGATGCTTCGTGCTTTCTGTACGCTTGTGAATGGGGGCTACCTAGTAGAGCCTATCCTGGTAAAAAAAATTGTGAGAGAGAATGGCTATGGAGAAGAAGAACTTTTGCAGCAATCTCAAGAAAATAAAGTGAAAGTACTTCCTGACCATGTAGTTGACCGTATTTTAAAAAGTATGAAATATGTCACTAAGTTTGGAGGAACGGCTACAGAGGGGGATATTAAAGGCTATACTGAAGTAGGAAAAACAGGAACAACCTACAAGCTTATTGATGGAAAATACAGCCAAGAACATTACTTTTCTAGTTTTGTAGGAGCAACGCCACTTAAAGGAAAAAAAATAGCTGTTATGGTGGCTATAGATGAACCTGAAAAAAAGTTTATTCCTGGTGTGGGGAAGATGCATCATGGAGGTAGGAGCGCTGCCCCCATTTTTAGGGAAATTGCAAAGCGTAGCTTAAACTATCTGGGTATTCCTCCTGACGATCCCCATGGTTATCCGCATGGAGATCCTAGACGTGATGTCAATAAAGCAGACTGGTTAGATGAAGTATTTGAACTAAGAAAAACATATCATGTTTGGAATGATTGATTTAAGTTTTTTTTGCCCAAAGTAGCTT
>JAACFD010000049.1 GCA_009937555.1 Chlamydiales bacterium
AGAGACCTGTCATTTAAGTTAGTGTTCACTTAAGAGACCTGTCATTTAAGTTAGTGTTCACTTTTGTATACACCTGTTTAGCAAGTTATATGGTGATAAGTATATTCACAAAAATGCAGGCTAATTGGGTTATATATATATATCCAATATACTTTAGTTTTTTTCTTGTAGACTTGTCTAAAAAAGCCTCTCAATACACTGCTCTTAGTATAGTTTCTAGCTTGCTCTCGCTTGGCTTATCTTTGATGATGCTTAGCGTTCCATACCTACAGCAAAGGCAAGAGGTTTCAGATGCTATTCCTTATAAATTTAACCCATTTAGACATCATATGGGATGGTATGAGCTAGAAACTCACCTGGATTCTGTAGGTTATAACCCTAAAGAGCACTTTTTATTTTCTCATAAATACCAAATGACTAGTTTACTTAGTTTCTACTCAAAAGGGCAAAAGCCAGCATACTTCTTCAACTTAGGAAATAGCCGTATGAACCAATTTGTTTTTTGGAAACAAATGTGGGAGGTGGAACAAGGACGCGATGGTTATTTCATCTTTGTAGAAAATGAGCCTCACTTCTCTAAAGACTTGGAGTCTAGAAAAGCTTATTGGCACTCTCAACTTAGCCCTTACTTTCAAGAAGTGGATTTAGTGAAATCTGGTCCATTATTTGAAGTAGGAGGCAAGCTTGCTAAAGGTTTTTTGCTCTATAAAGGCTTGAACTATAACGGCAAGATTCCAGAGGTAAAAAAGACCTATTGGTAAAAAACTGCTTTTATGCTAACTAAAAAATTAGTTGGTTTAAAGGTCATGTAGTGTTAGAATAATAGTATAAGCTATTATGACTAAATAGTATAAAGTTTGTCCCATAGAGAGGGTGTAAGTTAATAACTATCAACTATAATTTTTTTTTAAGGGACCATGACGCTAGGTGCTGTGCTTCTGGGTTTAATGCCTAAGATCACAAAGCCTAAGGAAGCGGACCCACTTGTACAAACTCTGTTGAATGAGTTCATTACACTCTTCTATGGGCATTTTTTTTCTAGCATACTCTTATATTAGAGTTTCTAAATTCTTGATTTAAATATAACTTAATCGACTCTTTATCTATCTGTTGCACTTGATAACTCTTTTGCAGCTCATGGTTGAAGATGTTAATAAATTCTTCCATGGAAGGGTAGTGTTCTTCAATACCTTCTAAAAAATGAGTATGGGAGCGGCTTTCGCGATAATTAGGTCTTTTTTTAGGTAGCTTTAGGTAGCGCTCCATTTTTTCAAAATCACAGCTAAATAGTAAGCTAGAGTGGTGAGTAAATCGCTCTTTTTTTATGTATTGTGCGTTCCCTCCAAATTTCTTAGATTTGAAAGTGTAGTCATTCTCTCGAAGGGCTGCATTAGTATGCTTGAAAGCATTTTTAAGGAAACTAAATGACCACTGCATAATTTCAGCGGGGTAGTTGATGTTATTAGCATCTACTTTATTAAAAATATAGCTGAGCATGATGCAGTTATGATCAAGGTATACGCAGCCACCACCACTATAGCGTTTTATAAGAGGTACTTTGTCTTCTAAAAGCTTATCTTCATTAATGAGCTCTTGTTTTTTTCCAGAAATACCCATAACAACAGAAGGTTTAGGGGCTGTGTGAATAATGATATAGTTAGCAGGGGATAAGCTTAGTAGACACTGTTCAATACTTAATTGATCAAAAATGTCATCATTATGTAGTTGCAGAAGCTGCAGGGGTATTTTTTTGTCCATAGGATAAATGCTCTTGTGAACGTATATGTACCATAAGAATAGATATGTCCGCAGGAGAAACTCCAGCAATACGAGAAGCTTGACCTAGGTTTTCAGGAGAGACTTTTTTAAGCTTCTCTTTGGCTTCATTGCGTAACCCTTTTACTTGATCATAGGATAAGCATGAGGGGATAGCAACTTTTTCAACTTGTGAAAGTTTTTTCACTTCTTGCTTTTGTCTTTCGATATAACCTGAATATCTAAAGTGGAGCTCTATCTGATAGCTCACTTCATGGGCTAAATCTTTTACATCTTCGGGGAAAAGAGACTTTAATTTTTCATAACCCATCTCGGGTCTTGAAAGAAGTTGTGATAAAGGCCTGCTTTTTCCTTCAAAATGTCTAAATGTTTTTTCAAAGCGTGCTATTTCATCATGAATTAGCTGTTGCTTTTCCTTTACCTTGTTATATTCGCTCTCAGGAAGCAGCCCGCTTTCATAGCCAATAGGAGATAAGCGAAGATCTGCATTATCTTGTCTTAGTAGGAGTCTGTGCTCAGCTCTTGAGGTGAATACTCGGTAGGGTTCATAGAACTCTTGTGTAATAATATCATCAATCATAACCCCTATATAAGAGTTATAGCGTTTCATGATGACAGGCTCTTTGCCTAGGACTTTTCTTGCTGCATTAATACCAGCTATTAGGCCTTGAGCAGCAGCTTCTTCGTATCCTGTTGTGCCGTTAATTTGACCTGCAAAGTATAAACCTTCAATATGTTTAGTCTCTAGCGAAGCATTGATTTGACCGCAGGTGACATAGTCATATTCAATAGCATAGGCAGGTCGCGTGATCTGAGCGTTTTCCATCCCTTCAAGGCTGTGGATCATTTGAAGCTGAACATCAAAAGGAAGGGAGGTAGAAATACCATTAATATATAGCTCATGAGTATTGAGGCCTTCAGGTTCAATAAAAATCTGATGCGCCTTTTTATCACTAAAGCGCACTACCTTATCCTCAAAAGATGGGCAGTATCTTGGACCAATAGAACTAATATTTCCTGAGTACAGCGATGAACGGTTAATATTCGCTTCTGCAATCTCTTTAGTTCTTTCATTTGTATAGGTGATAAAGCAAGAGGTTTGAGCAAGTCGCTCTTCAGGTGAACAGGGTGTGTGTGAGAAGAAAACGCCTTCGTCTCCTTTCTGTTCTTCCATTTTACTTGTATCAATAGATAAGCGGTTAACCCTTGGAGGCGTTCCTGTTTTTAGCTGGCCTAGGTTAAATCCAAGGTCTTTTAAGCTTTTAGATAGGCCGATTGAAGCTTGATCCCCAGTCCTTCCTCCTGAAAAATTGAGGTCCCCAATATGTATGGTTCCTCTCATAAAGGTTCCAGAAGATATAACAACACAAGGAGCAAGGTAGCTTACACCTTCTTTGGTGATTACTCCTTTAATTTCTTGTCCCTCGGTAATGAGTTCTTCTGTTGTAGCTTGATGAAGATAAAGATTAGGGCAACTTTCAATGCGCCTTTTCATCTCAAATTGATAAGCAACTTTGTCAACTTGAGCTCTGGGAGACCAGACAGCTGGACCTTTTGAGGCATTTAGCATGCGGAATTGTATGCCTGTGCGGTCAGTGACTTTTGCCATCTCACCGCCCATAGCGTCAATTTCTCTCACGAGATGACCTTTTGCAACACCACCAATGGCAGGGTTACAGCTCATCTTTGCGATTGTATCTAGGTTCATAGTTAGGAGCAAAGTCTTTGCCCCTAATCTAGCAGAAGCTAAGGCAGCCTCACAACCTGCGTGGCCAGCCCCTACTACAATCACTTCAAACTCTTCAGGATATGTCCACGTCATAATGGGTTGCTCTTGATTAGTTAAAAAACGAAGCGTAAAAGCTTCGTTTTACGTTACTTCTTCTTCTTGTGACGGTCTCTTCGGCTTCTTTTCTTTCTTTTGTGTTTTGCTATTTTAAGCTTTCTTTTCTTTTTAACTGATGACATTTTCTCTCCAAACTCGGATTGATAAATTATTTTTAAAGACTTCTAAAGTGTAATATTTTAGCAATAAAAGGATTTTATATCTTCAAAAATATTTTCTTCACTTAGAAAGGGTTTTCTATAGAGGGAAGTAAAGAAAATATTTAATTAATAGTTAGCTTGGCTAG
Organism: Chlamydiales bacterium; assembly: GCA_009937555.1. Classification (GTDB taxonomy): domain Bacteria; phylum Chlamydiota; class Chlamydiia; order Chlamydiales; family JAACFD01; genus JAACFD01. The sequence continues at coordinate 3,909 of JAACFD010000049.1, forward strand.
GCTCTCTTTCCATGATTGAATCATTGATAGGAACATAGTTAGCAAACTGTGCCACTTCTTTTCTAAAGGTTAAGTTTACTGAGCCAACTTCACCATGACGGTTTTTAGCAACAATTAGCTCTGCCATGCCAGGCTTATCAAGAGGATCATAATAATCTCTTCTTAATAAGAAGGTAACGACGTCGGCATCTTGCTCAATAGAACCAGATTCTCTCAAGTCACTCATCATAGGTCGGTGTCCTGTTCGCTCCTCAACTCTCCTTGAAAGCTGAGATAGGCAGATTACAGGGATATTAAGCTCTCTAGCTAAGTTTTTTAAACTTCTTGATATTTCAGAAATTTCAGATTGTCTGCTTTCTACATTACGCGCGCTTTGAGAACCTGTTAATAATTGTAAGTAGTCGATGATCAGCACTTTAATATCGTGAGCTTCTTTCATTCGTCTTGCGCGGGACTTTAAATCTGAAATCCTTAGGCCAGCTTGATCATCTATCACCATGGTGTATTCTTGCAAACGGTTGACTGTTGCAACAACCTGTTGGAACTCTGCTCCATTTAAGGCTCCAGTTTGAATCTTGGATGACTCTACCTCGGACTGAGAACAGATAATCCTATGTAAGATTTGCTCAGCGCTCATCTCTAAAGAAAATACTCCAACTGGAGAGTTTGATTTAAAGCAAACGTTCTCAGCGATATTTAATGCTAGAGCAGTTTTACCCATAGCAGGTCTTGCTGCTAAAATGATTAAGTTGGAATTACCAAGACCATTAATCATTTTATCTAAATCTATTAGATGTGTAGGCACACCTGTGATTCCAGTGTCTTGATCAGGGTCCCTTTGGGCATAATCTTCTTGTCTTTGCTGCAGTGCTTTCAAAAAAGGTTGTTGAGACTCAGATTTAACCCCTGTTAAAATATCTTTAATCAGGGTTCCGGCCTGAGCGCTAGCAGCCTGTCCTATTTGAAATAGAAGTTGCTGGGCGTCGTCTAGCGACTGAGTAACATTCTTAGGTTCTTCATAGGCATTTTTTTCAATAAGTTGAGCTGCCTGAATCATTCGCCTGAGGATCGCTTTATTGCGGACAATTTCTACATATTCTTCGATATATGCTGATGTTCCTGCAAATTGAGCTAGCTCGGTTAGGGTACTTATCCCTCCAATAGCATCTAATTTCCCAACTCTTTTAAGCTCTTCTGATACAATATGCACATCAGCAGGCTTATCTTGCATATAGATTTCTTTTAAACACTGGAAGATAATCTGATGTTCAGAAAAATAGAAATCTTGGTCGCTTAGACCCTCGGAAGCAATGTTTAAGCTGTTGATATTAGTTAACATACATCCTAATACCATCATCTCAGAGTCTTTTGAACTAGGGGCTAGCTTTGCTTTTGCAAGCTTGAGGGACATCTTGAAACCTTGGGTGTAAAAGCGGTAAAGCAAGTAATATAAACCACAAAACTTGGAAAAGTCCAGATTTTTAGTTGGAAAAAAAACTCAAGCAATACTTGCCTAAAAAGTCTTTTACTCTTAGAATCTTCACTTTAAATTGTATGTTGTTTTAATGGAAAGATGGCTGAGTGGCCGAAAGCACATCCCTGCTAAGGATGCATACCCTTTACGGGGTATCGAGGGTTCGAATCCCTCTCTTTCCGTTCTTTTTTTCATCGCATATTTCCCAAAAAACAGTTATAGTTACTACCTTACTAGAGTTAATATAGGCTAGGAAAAGATGTCGTTTAATATTCGTTTATTGCTACTGGGCATTGTTATAATCGTTTTAGACCAGCTTACAAAGCACTTAACCAACTGTTACCTTCCTCTAAGCACACAGATACTCAGTGGTTATCCTTATGCGGGGGTAGGCGTATTTCATAATGTTCTAGGAATTGACTTTACTTTGACACATGTAGCAAATAAAGGAGCCGCATGGGGAGCGTTTGCCTCTTATCAAGATGGGTTGAATATTTTCCGAGTGCTTGTAATCGCGCTTTTACTTATCTATACCTTCTTCAGGCCTAAAGCAAAGATTTATCACTATCCTTTAGTCTTTATTAGCTTTGGCGCAATCGGAAATGTCATTGATTACTTCTATTATGGCTACGTAATCGATATGTTTAAGTTTGTTATCTGGGGGTATCATTATCCCGTATTTAACATAGCAGACTCTTTTATCTTTATTGGAGTATGCTGGTTTTTTCTCCTATCGTTTTTTATAGCGCCAAAAGAAAGTTAATCACGCGGTTTGCTAAAAGTCTCTATCATCTGAGCAGCTTTGGGAGTGTCCGCTGACATTGGGATATAGGCTTCATAGCTATACTTGATTTCATATGTCTCTTCAGCATCATGCCCTACTATTCCAACAAAACCATTGAGCGTGAGTTCTGGAGATCGGCAGACCATTACATTAGTACCATCCTTAAGCTTTTCGCAGGAAAATTCATAGGGAATGCTAGGCTTCATACTGTGAAAGCAAATTGTAGCCCCACCCATTGACATGCGGTTAGCGGCACTGAGGATCCTACTTCTTTCGAATAGAATTTCAGCCTGTTCATCTGTTTGCCCAAAAAGCACCTCGTTTGCCGTTGCAAATTCTTTAATATAATTAATAAAATCCATCTTGAATTGATAGAAACCTGCTACTTTATTTTGAATTCCTCTTTGGTCCACTTTAGTTCTGCTTTGCATAGACCTGCGTGTGCCTTCTTCAATTACATCATAATAGGAATTAGAGAAATCCTCTGGAGGGGGAGAGCTTCCCCTCTCAAGTATGCCCTCGGGTTTTCGTAATTCTTCCTCTTTAAGCATTTCCTCAGACCCTGTGCTAGAGGATCTGCTTGAAACAGGGCTAGTAGATCTACTTGAACTTGCAATAGAAGAGCTATCATCAAGCACTGATCGTTTCATATCACTGATTGATCCAGTGCTTGAAAAATCTATTTCAACATTAGTATGGGTAGTGTAGCTTTCCACATGTCCTGAAAGAAGAAGAAACTCAAGTCCTCTTGCAAATTTAAGAGCGTCAGATTTTTTATGAATTGCTTTTAGTTCGCTTAGCAGTTCTTTATTTTCTGGAGTTAATTTCTTGGCTTCATCATAAGCTGCTTTTGCTATGTCAGCGACTTCTGTTGATCTGCTAGGTGCTGTTGTTAGAGGGTCGCTATCCTCTTCTAGGCGACTTACGAGGTCAGCTAATCTATCTTTAGTTGCATTGAATGTTTCTCCGCCTTTTGAGCTGAGGCATTCTTGAAGCTCTCTAGCAACGTTTAGGCCACTAACGACTTGTTTTAGGCTAGCAATTTCACTAATAAACCCCTCTCGACTTTCAAATACTTGGTTATTTTTTAAAGCTTCAAAGGCACTTTTCGTAAGCTCTATTGTTTTCTTAGCTCTTGGGTAAGTATCCGCTCGGCTTTCTTCTCCGTTTCTACCCAGATGTTCTAAAAATAGCTTTAGCTCAAAGACTGTAGATTCTATAGTACTACCCCCTTGAGACTTTATTAAAGACACTATTGTTTCAGCTATTCTTTTACTCTCTTCAGTAACTAGTGAATCTACTCTATCATTTAGCTTTGCTAGTAAATTGTTAAATTCTTCATTTTCTTCTGAAAGAGCACTACCTTTTTCTACTTCTTCAAAAGCTTTATGTATCGCTTCTATCATGCTTGTAAGCCTTTTATAATTGTCAGGTCTCTCAGCAATATGAGGAGTACTTAAATCTTCAATGAATTGTTGTATTTCACTAGTAGCGCATTTGACAGGACCAACTTGTTGAGCGAGCATTAGCATTTCAACATCTCTTGCTAATCTTTTGGTTTCTGGATGCTCTATTGCACCAATTTGATTATGGAGCTTGCTCATAGCTTCGTTAAAGGCTTTGAGATTTTTTGGAGCCTTCCCCTTCTTTCTCTCTGTAATTTTTGCAAAAGCTTTCTTTGCTGTTTTAACAAGCTTTTCTTTTCCTTCGTACCTGCTTGGGCATTTTTCATCTTTTTCCAAAAAATCGCTAAACTTCTTTATTTCAGATGCAGCACTTTTAACAGGGCCGGGTAAAAACCACTCAAACATTGTCTTGTCCTCTTTTATTAAACTAGTCCAGCTAGGCTATCGACACAAAGAGGAGGAAACTTTACGCTTTTATTTAGAGGATTCTTCTATGTCTTCACTATCAGCATTTTCAGGCTTTTGAGTTTTGATAGGCTTTTTGCCCTCTTTATCGCCTTTAAGTTTTTTCACCACTCTAGTTATTCCCTTATAGCGTTTAGTGTTGTCACTTTGCTCACACGATGAGAATAAAAGGGTGAGGGATGTAAATATTTGAATAAAAATGACTTGTTTTTTCATAAGAAACTTTCTTGAAGCTTTTGGTTAAAGGTAGTAAGTTCAGAATGTAGCGCTTAGAAGCTTTTCTATCTAGGTTAAATTACAGAAAGGGGATGTAGATGAGCATGAGTATGTTGGGGCAGCCCATAGCTTTAATTATTATAGGTAGTGTGTTAGCTATCTTTATTAAAGCAACCTTTAAGCTGTGGATTAAAACTAAGGCTAAATTTAAAAATCAGGTTCAAATTGATAAGCAGCAGGCATACATGGAGTTAATAGTAGCTTTGCAGCAGCTAAACGAAGAGCAAAGTGAAACTAACAGTAACCGTTTTCATTTGGCATATGTAAAAGTATTGCTTTTGGGTAGTCCTGAGCTGGTACAGGTTTTATCTGAGTTTTCTGCAGAGCAAATGGACAGTGCAAGCATACAAAAGATTTATAATTTAATGAGGAAAGATCTTAGAATAGATCCAAGGCCACTGAAGTATGAAGATTGTTCAAAAAAATCAGGCCGTGCCATTAAGTAATTTCCATTCGATTTTTAGTTATAAAAAGCCAAATTTAACATGGCTTTTTTGTTTTTTTATTTAACTTTCTACTTTACTTAACAGTATTTTTATCAAGCTATAAAACAGTGTTAAGTTATTGATAATATATAAAATACGAGTGATATCATAATACTACTGATCTATAATTGATATTTAGTCACTGTATAAAGTAGGAAAATTAAATGGGATCGGTTGAAGGACCTTCAGATTATTCAAGTATTAAAAGTTTTATCGATCAACAGCAATTAGCAATAGGTGATTTACCGGGACCTGTTGATGGAGCTGCTATACTAGCGGGTAAAGTGCTATCTTATCTCCAAGAGAATATTGCAGGGTTAAGTAATAATCAACTAGGGGCGATTGGTGGATTTACCGAGCGTTTTTCTTCTGATGACTGGGGCCCTGAGTTAAAGCAAGCTGCAAGCAGAGTCGCAACAGCTGCTCAGGAGCAGATTAATCACAGCTCAAGGCCGGTGCGTAGAAGAAGGGGGGAGGGCAGAGAAAGAGAGCCAGTGGACCTAGATGGGCTTGAGCAAAGAATAAGAGATACTCTTAGTTATACCAATAGAATTATGGCTGAGCTGGAGCGTCGTTTTCCCTCTAGGCCTGCAGTAGTAGTTACTCCTCAGGTAAAACAGGACTGTGCTAGAAAAGCAATTGATGATCTTTATCAAATAGTTGGGGTGGATCCTGAAAAAAGGGATTACTTTGGACCGGTTTTAGATAAAGTTGAAGGAGCGCAAGATTGGGCAATGAAGCTGATGGAAATGGCAGAGTTCACTAGCACGAGCGAAGATAGTGGGGAATTAAAAAAAGCTTTAGCTTCTAAGATTTTATCATATTTAGATAAGGCTAATACTGACCCTGGATTTCTAGAAGTCTTTAAAGAGATAATTGCAGAGGCTAAAATTACCTGTGGTGATAGAGTATCTTTATCCATCTTAAAGATGGGAATTAACTATAAAATTATGACAGCAGATAAAACAAACCTTCCGGAGTTGTCACACCTTTTGATTAACGGTTCTTTTTTATTAAGTACTCTGGAGAATGTTGCTAGAACGAAAGTGAAGGATATTAATGAAGCTCGCATGCAAGATCTAAAAGAATCTGGAAAAGAGTTCGATCTTGAAGAGGATGGTGTGGACCAAATAGAGGTCTATCTTGGATATCCAATTCAATTAAAAGCTGAGCTTGATATCCCTATTGATGTTGAATTCATGCGCTTTTATACCTGCAGTGACTTAACAGAAGGGGATATAGAAGCAGCAAAAGAGTTTGCAAATAGTTCTCTGCTTCAATCAGAGGCAAAATATGAACAGCTTGTATCAGACTCTACCTGGAAGGATGCGTTAAGTAATAAGTATCCAGAAAAGTATGCCTTGATTCAAGACCGGTATGAGCAAGCTTATGATTGTGTAAGTTTAGGTGAGGATAGTAAGGTTATAGAGATCTACCAAGAGGGCTTAATTGCCTTGTCAAAGCATGCAATACTTGCTAGAGATTCTGAGGAGTCAAAAGAAAGTATGGGGGCTTTTGATAATGCGATTAAAAATTTAAATATTATCATCGGACCTTCCGCCGCCGCATAGCTTAGGTAGTTGATAATAAGCTGTCTAAGGTTTGTTAATTAAGTTGATTTATTTGTGCTAGCTGTTCATAATGCTCCCGTAAAAAAATCGGGAAGACTTATGA
>JAACFD010000050.1 GCA_009937555.1 Chlamydiales bacterium
AGCAGGCTGTAGGCTTTATGCAAAACTTTGAAGTGTTTCAAGACATTTTATTTTGCTACCTTTCTTTTTATAGAGATGCTCAGGTACTTAAACATACAAAAGACCCCTCTCTTTGTATCAATCATGACTTTTCTAAGCGCATCTTAGATGAAGTCAACAAAGAGCATATAGAAGAGAAGTTTCAACAAGCTAGTGAAAGAGCTTCAAAGGTTTTACTAGCATTTCAACGATCTATCAAACCTTTTAGTTGTCTTGAGTATTTACTACTCAGTAGTTAAATGTGATAGTAGCTTAAGGCTATCTAGTACTTGTACTAATATAAAATAGCTGATAGCTTTAGAGCTTATCATCTTAGGGTATCTTACCCCTTATAACATAAGAATCTACTTAACAAAGGGTTATTATATGGGAGAGTCTTTATTAGTTTCTAAAGATGCAGGGGTAGTAACCCTTTCTTTTAACCGACCACAAGCACTCAATGCACTTAATCTTGATATGATGCAAGAAATTCATCACCAACTAGAAAAGCTAATAAAAGCTCCTCCTTCACTGCTTATTATAAAAGGAGAAGGACAGAACTTTATGTCTGGAGGAGATGTGAAATTATTTGCTTCTACCCTAGGACAAAATAAAGATGTAGTGATGCAAAATTTTTCATCTCATCTCAATATTATTTCACAGATTACTACTATGATTTCAGGCTTAAGTTGTCCTACTATTGCAGTTATTGAAGGGGTATGTGCAGGTTATGGTATATCGCTTGCCTTAGCTTGTGATTTTGCTATTTGTGATGAAAAAGCAAAATTTTTCCCTGCTTATGCGCAGATGGGATTAACTCCAGACGGAGGAGCCAGCTATTTTGCTATAAGAAAATTGGGCTATAAAAAAGCTATGAGTTTATACCTACAATCAGAAGGTTTAAATGCAAAGCAAGCAGAGAACTGGGGCTTGATTGATCAAGTTATTAACTCAAACAGCTTTCAAGAGGGTGTTGACAGCTTTCAAAAAAGTATACAGAAAATACCTGCCGCTATTTTCTCAAAAACTAAGGCTTTATTGCTTGCCTCTGAAAAACATTCACTAAAAGAGCAGTGCGAGCTTGAGGCAAAAGCTTTTTGCGAAAGCATCACTTCAGAAGATTTTGCAGCAAGAGCTCAGGCATTTATGAGCAAAAGTGCATCTAAATAGAAATAGTAAAGGAGAAAATTATGGGAACACTAGATGGGAAAGTAGCTGTTATTTCAGGTGCATCAAGAGGTATTGGACGTGCAACGGCTATTAAGCTTGCTTCAGAAGGAGCAAACATTGCAATACTTGCTAAGACAAGTCAAGCTCATCCTACTTTACCAGGGACGATTCACACTGTTGCAAAGGAAGTAGAAGAGCACGGAGTAAAAGCCCTGCCAATAGTCTGTGATATACGATTTGAAGAGCATGTGCAGCAAGCAGTAGATGAGATAGAAAAAGAGTGGGGCAGAATTGATATTTTGATTAACAACGCCTCAGCTATCTCATTAACTAATACAGAATCAACAGAAATGAAGCGTTATGATCTTATGCACCAGGTGAATGCAAGAGGAACGTTTTTGCTGTCAAAACTCTCTCAGCATTTACTAGAAAAATCAGATAATGCACATATCATTAACCTAGCACCTCCTTTAAATATGGATCCTAAATGGTTTAAAAACCATCTAGCTTATACCATGGCTAAATATGGCATGAGTATGTGTGTGCTGGGTATGGCTGAAGAGTTTAAAAGCAAGGGGATTGCAGTGAATGCCCTCTGGCCTAAAACAGGAATTGCTACAGCTGCCATAGAGATGTTAGCGGGAAAAGAAGGACTTCAAGCTTGTCGTAAACCTGAGATTATAGCGGATGCTATTTCACTACTTGTCTGTAAAAAATCTCAAAGCTGTACAGGAAACTTCTTTATAGATGAAGAATTCTTAACAGCAGAGGGAATAGCTGACTTTGATCAATATGCTATAAACCCTAAAGTTAAGTTATTAGAAGACTTTTTTATTTAAGAAGCTATGGATTATTTAGAAGAGTTTGGCCAAAAGGGATCCTTACTTCATTTTGCACATGGAAATGCCTTTCCTCCTAGGGCTTATCTTTCCTACCTTAATCTGCTATCTGAGAATTACCATGTAATCTCTCATAAGTTTCGCTGTCTAAATACCTCTACTCCTCCTAGACATTTCTGGTCATGGGAGGATATTTTAGATGATTGGGAGCGTTTTTTTGATGCAGGAAAGTTTGGAAAACTCCTCTCTGTTGGACATTCTATGGGAGGTATTTTAAGTTTAAAGCTGGCTGCAAGAAGACCTGAGTTTTTTTCAGCACTAGTTTTGATGGACCCTTTATTTCTTAACTCTTTTCAATGCGCTATGTGGCGACTTTTAAAAGCTATGAGAATCTCTGAGCACTTTTATTTGCCAGCGGTTCAAGCAAAAAAAAGGAAGCGTAACTTTTTATCTAGGCAAAACATGTTTGAGCACTATAGAAAGAAGAAAGTCTTTCATAACTTCTCAGACCATGATTTGCACCTTTACATAGAAGCTATTGCAGCTGAAAAAGAAGATGAGATAGAGTTGAATTTCTCTCCTTACTGGGAAGCTAGGATCTACAAAACCTACCCTCATATTTCATGGAAGAGTTTGCTTAAAGTGGATATTCCTATTCTTATTATCTCTGGGGAAGAGTCAGATGTGTTTTCAAGCTTATCAAAACAGTTTGTAAACAAAAAATGTCCCCACATACATTTTAGATCCATAAAAAATGCAGGGCATTTACTTCCAATGGAAAGACCGGAGGAAGTAGCTAAAATTACTTTAGATTTTTTAAAAGAGCTTAATCTGGCCTAGAGTTAGGTAGTCCATTTTCATCGATTACCTCCTTTAAAGCTGGGCCAGTAATTGATCCAGTAGAAGCACTGTTGAAGTTAACTTCATAAGTTATCTCCTTGGTATTATGAGTTGTTGGCATATTACGTATCAATTCTAGTTCTGCTTGGTTATGTGCAGTTTCAGTTGAAGAAGAAAATCCAAGAGTGTTTTCATCTGGACCACCAAAGCGATCGCCTATAACATGTCCTCTTACTGGAGGTGTGTGTACTGTTTCAGAAAGTTCTTTTAGAGTTTGCTCAGCTTCATTTAGTTTGTCTCCATCTCCACTATCTCCCAGATCTCCAAAGCCGTAACCTTTGCCTGCATCTCCATTTATTCCATCACCCATGCTGCACCTACTTTAAGTTGGATTCAAGTTTTATTTTTAGCGCAACGCAATAGGCTCTTAGATCATCTATTTCGTCACAATTATTCATTTTGACTAGAGCAAGATCAAGAAAGTGCTTAAGCACTACTAGATCTTCACCCAGTTTTGATAGACATTCAGCATAGTAAACGTAGACGTAAGGATTATCAGGAGCTAAGTCCATAGCGCGAAAGTAACTATCACAAGCCCTTGTATAGTCTTTAAAGCCCATTTGGCGAGTTAAGCCAAGACCAATCCAGTAATCAGGATTGCTGTTATCCCAGGCAATTAAAGCCGTAAATGCAGCGGCTGCATCATCAAACTTTTTTGCTTTGTATATTTCAGTTGCAGCAGTATAAAGCTGCACCATTAGCTCATCTGGCCACTCAAAATCTCTAGCTATATTGCCTATGACATCTTTTTTCTTAGCAGGGTCATCAGCAAAAGAGCGATCCCAAAGATCATTGCTGAGTCTTAGGTAAAAGGAGGACTGTTCGTAGGCTTTTGGAATGTGTTCCTTACAGTGAGACAGAAGGGCGTGCCACCCATACTTAAGAACAGTTTTGAACTTTAAAGCATCATCAAACTTGGCTTTTTTAAGACGTTCAATTCGCTGCTCTTTACTCTCAAGCTCGCTTTCAGGAAGTTTTTTAGCATCTTCTTTTGCCTCTTCTTTACAGTAGGCATTAAGCTGTGCTTCAAATTCATCCCAATCAACTGATGAAGGTGTGCTCATAGTAGTGCTTTCCTTTGCTATAGGTCTTGATTTGCTGTATAGCAAACAGACCCAAGCAAAACAAGCTTTTTCTAGATACTAGCTCTATCACTCAAAGGTGGAAAATCAAAATTACATAGTGAGAATACAAAACTGCCCAATCGATAGGAAAAGCGTGAGAAACTTTCACCATCTACCATAATACTTCTTGCTGAAAGAGTAGGGAGTAGGAAGTGTTCAGTTTCTTTTTTCCAGTTTAAGCAGGCAAAAGAGATAAAGCTTTCAAGGTGAGTTAAAAAGTTAGGGGTCGCATCTTTCATTACAGCAGCTTCATTCAAATCTATGTTGTCACAACCCGCTATATTCAAATGCTTTACTTGACTTAGCTTGTTATTAATGCGAAGTAATGAGTTGAAAGTCAGCTTATCACAGAAAGATATATTCAGTGCTATTAGTGACTTAAGGCCTCCCATCTTACTAAAGATATCATCAGTTAAGTGGGGGTTGTGAGAAATTTTTAAGTACTTTAGCTTATTCAAAAAGCGAATGAATAAGAAACCTTCTGCTGATAGCTTACTACAGCTTCCAAAGTTTAAGTACTCTAATGACCTTAGATTAAAACAGATGGCTTTAGCTAAATCATTATCCATTGAGCTACCCATCATATCTAAATAGTTTAGTTTTGAAAAATTACCCTCTTTAATAAGGCTTTTTAGGGTTTCAGCTTTAAAAGCTCTGCATGAAGATATATCTAACTTCTCTAACTTAGGTAATTGAGATAAGCCTCGTAAAGTACAATCAGAGAGTTTAACAAAACCTTGGAGACTTACGCTTTTTAACTGAGTACATGAGTGTAGCATTGCATCAAAATCACCATCTCTAATTAAAGGGTGGCATGTGGTGAAGTTGAATGAGAAAGTTCTCAAAGACTTTAGGCTAGATAGGAAAGCTAGAGAAGGGAGTGTAAGCTCTTCTTCTATTTCTGGGTGCTTACTTTTAAAAGAACCATTAACTAAATGACAGTCATTCAATTGTAAATTTTCCAGACTGGAAATAGCTGAGATATCGGGTAGATTACGATCCCTTACATAAGTATTACTGATATCAAGAGATTTGAGCTTCTCTAGTCTAGGTAGAGCAATGAATGTCCTGTCATTGATTCGGTAACAGTAGCTAAGGTCTACATGTTCTAAGTTTGGGCATGCAGAGATAATAAGTTCCATATCTGCATCATTAAGACTGTCTCTAAGATATCTTGGAACTGTCAAAGATAGCTTTTCAGCTCCTTCTGCTATAATAGACTCTAGCCATGCTTGCTTATTCAGAGAAAATGCAGTGTCGGCAATTTTCCCAATGCTTTCTTTACCCTCAATTTTAACATGATTAGTGCTTAGTAAAAGAGAAGTCTCCCTAAGCTTTTCAGAAAACTCTGAAGCTTCAGGGGGTAAGTTGTTCCAAAGCTCAGTTACAATGTTATGTAAGTTTGTTATTCTACTGACAAGTTGTAAATTCTTAGGTGTAGCTCCTTGCTGTATTAACCTTTCTTTAAATGCTGGAGTATTGAAATTTCTAATCACTGTTTCACTTTGCTGAAGGAATAAAGTAGTAAGCTGAAGCCATATTTTTTCAGATAGTTTTTTAGATCCATGCGATGGGGAAAGCATTCTAAGAGTATCCATGCAAAGTTCCCAATAACTAGAGTGAGCTAAAGTAGGCAACACGCAGCGAGAGTAGTCTGTAGTTAGACCTTTGCTTAATTGACTTAGGATGTGGTCACTTAACTCAGTAAATACTCTATCAAGCTCAATAGAACCCTCTACTAAGGAAGGGATACCCATATCTTTCATTAACTTATAGGCTGTACATAGAGAATTTATACGAGATAGCGTTTTAGTTTGGGAGTAGTCTAAATCATCTTGTCTCATAATATTCTGATATACGGCAACACAACTTGATGTAAGTTTTGAAGTTGTAACAAATGATGCACAGTGTTGGATTTGCTGAGAGCGTTGAAGTAATTTTTCTAACTGCGCAGCCTCTCTTGGCTTGGCAGTACTAATAGCTTTTGCTAAGTTCTTTACAGCTTTAGGTAAAAAGACTGGTACCTCACCGCCTGTAGATCTAAGCACGCTAGCTTTTGAAGCTAGATGAGGCTCATCATAGCTAGGATGACTGCAGGTAGAAATAGAAGAGCACATAGATAAATTCCCTCGTTTTGCTTTAATTGCCACGGATTTTAAAACAAAAGAGTGAACTTATGATTAATCTCTGATTAAAGGATTATAAAGGTAAATTTTCACTTAAGTAAATTAACTATTTATTTACCTAGCTCTAACCTTTGCTTTAAGAAACTTCGCTATAATCAGCTTAGTTAACAGAGTAAACTAAGCTGCGGGTTTAAAAATGTTGAAAAGAATGAAAAAAAATACGCTTCTTTCGCTTCTAAGAGAAATGAAGCTAGCAGCATGTAAGTCTAGCATCTCTAGTTTAAAGAATGAGCAGGATAGTGCTCTTATTTATGCTTTAAGAATCTCATTTAACAACGTCTAATTTAATTAGCTCTTTTTTAAGTAGCTTATCTAATCCTGTAGTTTCTCTAATTTGTTGTAGTGACTTATCTAGTAGGTTTTCTATGAATAAAGTAAGTGCGGGACTCTCTGCTAAGGACCTATTTGCATGTTCACTAAGTATTGATAAGATATGTTTGCTCAGTATACCTGCTAGTTCTCCGGACAAATAAGACTGTAGGCTATCTGCCATTGATTTTACGGCATATTTAAATATAGAAGAGCTTTTAACAGGCTTTTTACCTTCCATAATATCATGAAGGGTCTCTATTTCTTTAGCTAATTTTTTTCCTGTTTTAAACGCATAAACCGTAAAGGCAATTTGTTTTTGTAGTTCGCTTGCTTCTTGAAAAGCTTTTTCCTTCAAAAACTCACCATTTTTCGTAAAAAAGTGTTCTACAAGGTTTTTAACTAATGATTGAGTGTAGATCTTTAATAATTTTGATACCTTGCTGTAAATCGCTTTCTTCATCGATGCAGGGATAGCCTTGCTTTTACCTATTGACTTTCTACACTTTTGAAGAAGTTTTTTTTCTATTTTTTTCAGTTGTTTAAGTTGTTTTTTTATTTGCAGGCTTTGAGCATTGCTACTAGGAAGCTCTTCACTCAGGGTGCTAAGTATTTTAACAAAGTCTTGTACAGAGTCAGCATCTTTTTTTTCTGTTAAATCAACCAGTTTTACCTTAGCACTAGCAAGCACTCCGATTTTTTGGCTAATTGACTTGGTGCTAGTGGGAATATTTTGGGAAAGTAGTTGGAAAGATAGTTGTGAGCTTTCTACTTTAGTATTAAATCGTAAGTGACCACGTGCGATACAATGTGCTTTAAAGATCAACTTATGTGTAAAGTCAGCTAGGAGAGAACCTGATTTAGAAACCTGGTATAGTTTTCGGTAAGTAGGGATTAGCTTTAATCTAATGCGTTGGCAAAACTGAGAGTAAAAAAGAGTCTCATTTCTTAATGAATGTCCTTTTGCTATAAATAGTGCTTTAGCTACCTTTTGAATCGCTACACCTATATGTCTTTCACTGCTATCAAGGCAGCTTGGGCTTAGTCTAGGTGCTGTAGAAGAAAGGGGTGCTGAAGAGAGGTCTTCAGTAAGCATATTATATTCCATTGTTTGTTTTAATAATTCATTAAACTACTGGAATATAAAGGTTTGATTAAAATTAAAAAGATTTGATAAAGTTTTAATTTTAGAAGCTGGGGGTTAACCCATTTTTAATCGGTTCTCCGCTTTGATAGATAAAGCATCGGCCTTTTTACTGTGCAAAAACTGATGACAGCCAAGCCCTGCTATCATAGCAGCATTATCTAAGCAAAGCTTACTATTTGGCCACACTAGCTGAAATTTATCCTGTGTATAGCTTTCAAACAAGCTACGAAGAGTTTGGCTTTGTGATACACCTCCACCAAAAATGATAGAAGAGATTTGATACTTCTCTGCTGCCTTAAAGGTCTTTTTTATAATATCTGTAAAGGCTGCTTGTTGAAAGCTAGCTGCAAGATCTGGGAAGGCTTCTTTTGCTAAAATATTAGCAGAGTGCTTATTGGCCTTAGGTCCTTTAAGAGCGTATAGCATTGCTGTTTTTAAGCCGCTAAAAGAAAAGTGGAGAGGCTTGTTCTTTACTCTTCCTGCTTTTAATTTAAATTTATTGGGATCACCTTCAAGTGCTAATTTCTCAATTTCAGGTCCACCTGGATAGGGGAGACCCATTAAAACAGCTGCTTTATCAAAGGCTTCTCCTACAGCATCATCAACTGTAGCACCTATCTCTTCATAAGTTCCAAGGTCTTTCATTAATACTAAGCTGGTATGTCCACCTGAAATGATCACACCAAGACAAGGAAAAGTTACTTCTTTAGGTTCGTCCATTAAAGCAGCATATAAATGAGCCTCTATATGATTAACCCCTACAAAGGGAGTGTTGGTGCAAAGAGCTAAACCTTTGGCAGTGTTGAGGCCTACTAAAAGCGCTCCTAAAAGGCCTGGGCCTTTTGTTGCTGCGATAAGGTCTATATCCTCCAAAGTTAAATTGGCCTCTTTCAAAGCAGTGTCTATAGTAGGAATAATGCGTTCTATATGTTCTCTAGAAGCTAGCTCAGGAACAACACCACCAAAACGTTGGTGGGAGCGCATCTGAGAAAATACAATATTTGATAGAATTTCTTTTCCATCTTTCACTACAGCAGCAGCTGTTTCATCACAAGAGCTTTCAATACCTAGGCAATACATAATCAACACTTTAGTTTTTCAATAAATTATACAAGATGCAAGCTTAAATATAGAGAGGCTTTTTAGCTAATTTTTAAAAAGAAAGCTAGATACTATTCTCTCTTAAAAATAAGATTGAGAGATAGGAAGTTAACAAACTAATATTTTAAGTAAGTTAGGATAGGCTGGATATAGTTTTTATGTGTTTTTCTATAAGCTCGCATAAGCTATCCTTTCTTTATAAATGATAAGTATAGATTTGAAATGAACTTAGTCTCTTATGCAAAAGCCACCCTGCGGGTATACCAAATAACACTAACAGATTACTATAAAGAAGAAGGCTCACTACGAATTCTACATATTTTTGCCTACTTTATTCCCTCTACAGCTCCTTACTGTCATCGCATTGTAGCCTTTTTCAAAGGCAGACAACTTGATTTACTTACAGATGAAAATTTACAAAAGCCTCAGTGGGCTAAGTTGAGAAAAGTAATTGATGAAGTAAAAGGTCTTTATGCAATCAAGGGTGAAATAAGAATTGCTAAGGACTTATCTGGGGAAATTGAGGACTATGCGCTTACTGATAACATAATTATTGTAAATGAAGAAAGGCTATCTGGTTCATCAGATGACGCTCAAAAATTTGCAATTGCTCATGAGCTTGCTCATTATATCCATCGCCACTTAGCTAAAAGAAATTATTTAGATTGTTTGTGGGTAGTAGTAGACCTCTCGTGTGTAGCACTAGCTTGTTATAAATCACGTTTGTACTTTTTAGCATGGGGAGTGGCGGAGCTCACTATCTTTCATATTGATAGAGCTATTTCTAGAGCTCGAGAAAAAGAAGCAGATTTAACAGCTATAAAAATTCTTAGGTCAAGTAAAGGAGCTAGAGAAGCTTTTATTACAGATTTGATGCTTTCTGCAGCAGAGTATATGAAAGAACATAACTTGCTATTACCAGAGGGCTTATCAGACTCTGAATTCACTGAAGAACTGCTGACTGTTGGCATCCAACTGGATAGGTTAATAGTAGGAAGGGCTTCTCTATCACATTCCACTTCTCTCACTAGGCTAAAATATAGTAAATTAGATGAAGAGTTAGAAGAGCTTTAATCTAGCTAACAGCTACTTTTTGTAAATATTTAGAGAGTTGGAGCTAGAGTAGAGTTTAATACCTGAACGCTTTGCTCATGACTTTTACTTAGAAAGTGGCGAAGAATTAAAGGGGGCATATCTAGAAGTGCTTTTGCAATAGGGTCAGCTGAAAGGAACCCTATATCAGTAAAAAAGTGATAGCCCCTTCCTGTTCCAATACAGCTTAAGCTAGCTTGGCGTCCGTATATATCAAATGCTTCTTGAGCAATCGCTCTTACACAAGCTGTAGCAGCACCTTTAGATTCTCTACAGGTTAATTTTCTAGGGTTTTTCACAATAGAAGTAATAAGGATTCGTTGATCGCTTTTTTTATGAGCATAGCAGGCTATAACTAAGACTTCTAAATGTTCATTAAAGATAACCTTTACTCTGTCAGAACTTTCAGTTCTATCTGTAGTCTTTGTTTCTTCTTCTTCAGTCGCATCAGCTTCTATCACAACTTCAGCTTCAGCAGGAGCAGCTGAAGGAATTTCAATTGGGAAGTAGCACTCTATACCATCT
>JAACFD010000051.1 GCA_009937555.1 Chlamydiales bacterium
CTGTTAAAAACTGAGTACAGCTACATTCCATTATACGAAAAGCACTTAAAAAAACTGATGAAGCACATGTACACCGTGCGCTTTTTTATTGAAAAACAGCAAGCTTACCGCTATCACCTAGAAACGCCTTTTAAATCCCCAGATATTCAGCAAGTACATTTAAAAGGTGTAGAAGATGGCTTATATGAATTTTACTACGGCAAAGCCTACAAAATCCCTCAAGGTATGGCTTCATTTTTTTCAGGAGCTAAAAGAGAAGCTTTAAAAGCTAGTCACCCTATATATGACCTCAAACCCTCAAAAGTTTTAACTCTTTTTAATGAAGGGATATCTTTTGGCGCTAGCCAAAACCCATTTCGTAACTCAAGATACGCTTTTTTCAACAACGGTGATTTACACCTACTAGGTGGCAAGATCTTTGATAAAGCAGATCCTGTCTTACAAAGTTTTGTTGAGAAAGAGCATATAAAGCTTCAGCAAGGAAAGTTAGCATTCCTAGATCAGGGTACTCCATTTAAAGAAGGTAATATTGACTCAGATTATATTAAAAAGTATGGCTACCATGTGCCTGAAAATCACTACTTTTTATTAGGTGATAACCATGCTCAAAGTTCAGACTCTAGAGATTTTGGAGCAATTCCTTCTACTCATCTTCGCGGTAGCCCTTCATTTAGGCTATGGCCTATTGATGAACGTTTTGGGACTCTTCCCCAACCAGAACCCCTCCTAAGAAACTTAACTTTAATTGTTTGGTCTATTATCTTATCTATTACTGTACTACTGTACTCCCTGCACTTCAAAGCTATATACGCAGCTCGCTTTAAAAAAATTGTTAGGTAATAAGTTTTACCTTAATTAAATTTACTCTGCTCACTATACTCCCCAGAAATGTCTTAAATGGGAGAAAAGCTATGTACAAATCCTTATCTTTAATCCTTTGTTGCAGCTTATTTGTAAATGTCTACACCTCTGAAGCAATTGATGAGCCAGAACAAATGATTAACCTACTTGAAGCTACAGAACTTAAAGGTAGTGGAAATGTTATTCAGGAAGAAAGACAGCTCCCATTGATAAGTAAAATTAGTGTGAGTGATAACTTTGATATTGATATTACCGTTGAAGAAAGACAAACAAGCAGCGACACTCCTACACAGCTAATCATTAACTCTGATGATAACTTACTTCCCTTAATTGAGACCGAAGTGAAAGAAAGTACACTATTTGTTCGCTTTAAAAATGAAGGAAATAAAGATCCATTACTCCCTCTTAGTTTTAAGAATACTCTGATACATACTAAGAAAAATCCTAGTATTCAGATTACACTAAGCAGTCTTAATGAAATTTTATTAAGAGGCTCATCAAGGCTCCATGTAAAAAACTTAAATGAGAAACACCTTTCATTGATTACCCATGGCTCTTCTAGCAGTAAAATATCAGGAAATGTGGGACAGTTAAGCACTAAAATGTCAGGTTCCTCTGAACTAGACGCTAAAGAACTAATATGCGAACAAATTGAATTTAAAGCTTCCGGAAGTACAAGGAGCACTCTAAATGTACGCAACAGTTTAAACGGAAGAGCCTCAGGAGCTGCTAAAATTGTCTGTTATGGAAAGCCCTCATCACAAAAAGTAGAGCTAAACGGTGCTAGCGAATTAAAGAGCGCGTAACAAACTAGAAATAGAGTTTACTGGCCCTCTATTTATTAAGTGAAGAGCAGGCCTTGAGCTAAAGACTAAACTTGCAGAGACCCATGTCAATCCTGATGGGGCGCCACGACCTTGAGCCCATCTACCGATGTTTAATATAACAGCCCCTAACTGCAAAGTAAAAGCAGTAAGTGATAGAGAATGCCTGAAGTAATAAGGATTACCTTCCAGGTGTACCTTTCGTGTAAATCCCTTTGGGAAGACTTCACTTGCCTTTAAAATATCTCTTACTGGCTTTTCTAAAATACGATTAGAGAGCATTCTTAGAGCAATGCAAGTAATCGTAAATGCCTTTTCATAAACAGGCATATTCATCTGAGAGAGGGTGAGGCAAGTAATACCGTCAGCAAACAAGTGCAACGTATCAACGACCTCTTTTATGTTTTCTTTCTCATTTGTAGAAATACTTAGATTAGACTCAAGCAACTTATGCTCCTTTAACAACCTTTAGTTCAATAAAAGCTTTCTCTCCATTAAGCTCAACTTCATGACCTTCACATGGTGTAAACTCAAGTTTTTCCCCTAGTACTTCTGAGAGAATAAGGCTCTTATGTATTTCAAAAGCTTCTTTAACTAAAGAGCTGGACTTTACTTTTATCTCAATTCTATCCGTTACTTTAAATCCACATTCTTTTCTTAAACGCTGCATTTTATTGATCAATTCTCGAGCCATCCCTTCACATAGTAGCGCATCATCTAAAAAGACATCTAATAGTACGGTTACACCTTTTTCATGGGCTGAAGCTAGACCTTCTTTAGCTTCTTTTCGTATAATTAGGTCTTCTGGCTTCAGAATAATTTCTTCATCACCAACAAATATAGAAACATCACGTTGATTAAAGACATCAATTAATTGGTCAGGCTCCAAACAGCTAATTTCTGCCTGCACCTCACGCATATTCTTTCCTACTTTCTTTCCTAAAACAGGAAAGTTAGGTTTTACAAAAATATCAACAAACTCAGAGTCATCTGATACGACTTCAACTTCTTTAACATTTAATTCTTCAGCTATTAACCAGGATTCATTCTTGAAAAATGCCTCAACATCTGGGTTGGCACAAGCTACCGTAACTTTCCTTAGAGGTTGACGAACTTTAAGCATGTGATCTTTTCTAAGAGCATGGCCTAAAGAGCATAGAGAGCGCATAGACTCCATAGCATGCTCAAGAGACTCGTCTCTTAGCTCTAACTTACGTTCAGGAAAGTCACATAAGTGCACAGAATCTGGCTCACCAGGTAACTTAAGGTGCTGATAGATAGAATCACTAAACATTGGTATAAAAGGAGCTGCAATTTTACTTAGAGTTTTTAAAACATAGTAAAGTGTAGCAAAGGCCTTGTTACGATCTTCTACATTCTCGTCTGTATAAAATCTCCTTCTACAACGTCTTATATACCAGTTGGTCAACTGATCAACAAAGCCTATGAAAGGCTCTACAGCTTTAGAGAGATCAAAATCATCCATCCCCTCTTCTACATCTGCTATAAGCTTTTGTGTAAGAGATAAGATCCAACGGTCAATTAGGATATCAGAACTTAGATCTTCTTTTTCAGGGTACCACTTGAAAATTCTAGAGTACGTTATAAAAAAGCCATCAAAGGCGTTCCATAAAGGAATGAGTATTTGCCTTAAGACAAGCTCTACACCTGTTTCTTTAAAACGTAAATCATCTGCTCTTACAGCTGGTGAATGAAGTAAATATAAACGGATAGCATCAGCCCCATACTTATTAATTACAAGCTCAGGTTCAGGGTAGTTTTTTAACCTTTTAGACATTTTCATGCCATTCTCAGCAAGTATAATACCATTTACAATAACATTCTTAAAGGCAGGTTTATTGAACAAAGCTGTTGATAAAACTGTGAGGGTATAAAACCAACCTCTTGTTTGGTCCAAACCTTCTGCAATAAAGTCTGCAGGGAATTCACTTGTAAATGCCGTTTCATTTTCAAAAGGGTAATGTTTTTGAGCATAAGGCATCGAACCTGATTCAAACCAGCAGTCAAATACTTCAGGGATACGCTTATATACTTTACCTTCTTTTTCAATTACAATGTCGTCAATAAAGTGTCTGTGAATATCATCAATCTTTCTATTAGATAGCTCTTCTAATTCTTTGATACTAGAAATAACTAACATATCACCATCTTCAGCTACCCAAAGAGGGATAGGAGTTCCCCAGTACCTCTTTCGACTGAAGTTCCAGTCTCTAGCGTTTTCTAACCAGTTCCCAAAGCGCCCATGCTTTATATAGCTAGGAGTCCAGTGGATGGTATCATTATTCTTAACCATCGCATCTTTAATCTTCTCAACAGAGATAAACCAAGTTTCTACAGCTTTGTAGATTAACGGGGTATCACTTCTGTAGCAATAAGGGTAACGGTGTTTGATAGTGCTTTGCTTGATTAACCTATTCTTCTCTTTTATTAGCTTGCAGATGCTTTTATCCGCATCTTTAACAAACTGCCCTTCAAATTCAGGAACTTCTTTTGTAAAACGACCATTGTTGTCTACAGGGCATACAATATCTATTTTGGCTTCTTGACACACATTAAAGTCATCTTCACCGAAAGCTGGAGCAGTGTGTACAATACCTGTTCCCTCTTGAAGGGTCACAAAATTGCCTATGATAATTTTAAATGCACCTTGCTTCCTACGTTCTTCAAAGTGTGGAAATAAAGGAATATAATGCTTACCTTCTAATTCTTTGGCAGGCACTCCTTTTACAATGGCATACTCCCCTTCTTTAAATACAGAGCGTATCAAACCTTTAGCTAGTATAAATCGCTTTTCATCTGACTTACGTTCTATAAGAACATAGTCTACTTCTTCACCTATTGTTAAAGCTAAGTTGGATAGTAATGTCCAGGGAGTAGTAGTCCAAGCAATTAGAGATACTTCAGGATCATCTTCTAATGGGAAAGAAACAAATATAGATGGATCGTCTACCTCTTTATAATTCTCTCCAGCTTCAAAGTTAGAGAGTGCTGTCCCTAGCTTTGCAGAGTATGGCATTACCTTAAAACCTTTATAAACAAAGCCTTTATCATAAAGATTCTTAAATACCCACCAAACTGACTCCATGAAAGAAGGGTCCATAGTTTTGTAGGCATCATCTACATCCACCCATCTACCCATTCTACGAACTGTAGCTTTCCATTCGTTTGTATACCTTAATACTACCCTGCGACACTCTTCATTAAACTTATCAATACCATACTCTTCAATAGAAGCTGCTCCTGAAAGCCCTTGAGATTTTTCAATTTCTGATTCTATAGGTAGGCCGTGACAGTCCCAGCCAAAACGTCTAGGCACACTAAAACCCTTCATCGTCTTATATCTAGGGATAACATCCTTAATAGTTCCCGCTAGTAGGTGTCCATAGTGAGGCAGCCCTGTTGCAAAAGGAGGACCATCATAAAAGGTAAAGCGAGGTGCATTCTCTCGCTGCTGAAGGGTCTTTTGAAAAATCCCTTCTTTGTCCCAGAAATGTAAAATTTTTTCTTCTCTTTGAGAGAAACTTTCTTTTTCAACTTCTTCAAACATATCAGCAGGATTCCTCTAAAATAATTTTAATATCATTGACCCTTTAGGTCTTCAATTTATCAAAGGACTTATTATAGCCATAATAGGGTTTTCGTCCATTAGCAATTAATAAATGTAAGTCCCTACATATACAGACATTTAGCCTCTTTCATCTTTTATAAGAGTCTTTTGGCACTTTAATTGCATTTCCCATCCTGTATTTATACTTTTTCAGGAGTTTCACAGTGGAAGTACACAACTTAGCAGCACAGTTAGCTGAAAGCCAAAAGGTGGAAAACTTTTCGAAAGACTTTTTCTCACTACTTGGTGATTTATCTACTTCTTTTAAAGATCACCTAAAGCAAATGGTTGAGCAAAGTGAATTTAGACAGCAAGTGCAAGATGATGAAAATCTAAAGTCATCTATTAGAGAAAACCTTTCAGGTAAGCATCAAACTAGTATTCAAGTAAAAATGAGTAATGAAAAGCCTGCTGATGAAGCTCAAGTTCCTGAAAAGCTGAAGGCAAAAGCAAAGCAAGATAAGACAGAGGCTCACCCTAGTGACCTTATTAATGCTCAGCAAGCGCTCCCTATAAAGAAACAAGCTATAAAGCCTAGGATAAAACAAGTTAACCATTCAAAAAATACCCCTATTCAGAAAGATGCTCAAGCTTTACAGAAGGAAACAGCAAAACCACAAGCTGATACAAACCAAAAAGTTCTAAAAGAAGCTACTAATCAAAAGATTTCTCACCCCAGTACAGGACAGGAAAAAGTTGCTGATAATGCTGCAACATTAGACTTAGCTAAGAAAGCTGATAAATCTGTAAGTGAAGCTAAGGCTGAGTCAAAGAAACCTATTCATAGAGAAATACCACCTGTAAAAATTTTAAAGCAAGACTCTGAAAAGCTCTCTAAAAAATTACAAGATATTTCCAATAAGACAGCTGTTCAACTGCCTAATATGCAAAATCTATCTCAACACGTTATTTCAAGCTTACGCTCTAATAACTCGCCACTAGTAAAAGCAATTGAAGCCCCTCAAAATAATCAGGCAATAGCCTCAAACACAACAGACAAAGGATCTGTAAAAAAAGAAGCTCTTGCCCAGAAATCCTCACCGCCAAAAACAGACTACAGCGAACAGATTGACAAGATGAAAAATAAAGTAATCAAGCAGGTTCGAATGCACCTTAAGCTCCTTTTAAAGGAAGGTGGAAATGAGGTTCAAATCAAATTGAAACCTGCTTTTTTAGGAAACATAAAGATCTCAATTAATGTAGAGCAAGAAAGTCGTGTTTCCCAACTTACATTCCAGGTGCAAAATGAAAGCACCAAAGAGTTAATTCAAAACAACCTTCAACAGCTTAAAGAAGCCTTCGAAGAAAAAGAAATCGATTTGCAAAACGTAAATGTAGAAACAGATGACTCTAGATCTGATTTATATGAGCAAAGCGCAAATAACAAAGAAGACTTAGAGCAATCCAAGAAATGGATCAGCTCTTTTAAGACGCTAAATATTGAAACAAAAGATTCAGATGAGCCTCTCGCAAGTGAAAGCGAGGGAGATGTTGAAGACCCTGATCAAATTATTAACATTGTCGCTTAAATTAAGGAGATAAAGCAATGGAAATAGATGACATCATCAGCAGTAATACTATCACTGCACCGCAACAGAATAATTCCAAAATAAATAAGGATCAATTCCTTCAACTGCTGGTTACACAAATGAAACATCAAGACCCGTTAAACCCAATGGGAAATGAACAGATGCTAGCTCAATTAGCTCAGTTTTCATCATTAGAGCAAATGTCTAATTTAAATGATAACTTAGCTCAAGCTAATACAGTTTCTCAATTCATTAATTCTACCCAGTTAATTGGTAAGAATGTGGTCATATCAGACCCCTCTTCTTCTCCTAGTAACCCAACTACTATTACACAAAAAGTGAAAGCAGTTTCACTTGGAGAGAATGGTTCTGTTCTAACATTAGATAATGAAATGGTCGTGGACGCTAACCAAATTATTAGGGTTGAGCAGCCTCAAGAAAACATTACACAATAATCATATAACAAGGAGTTAAAATTATGAGTTTTAGGGGGTTAATGACAGGTGTTAGCGGCCTTAAGTCCCAGAGCTACAAAATGGAAGTTGTAGGTAATAACCTTGCAAACGTCAATACAGCCGGATTTAAAAAAAGCAATGTAACTTTTCACGAGTCTTTCTCTGAAATCATTAAGAATGCATCAGGTGGAGATGGAAACAATCTAAAAGGTACCAACCCAATGAGTATTGGTAGTGGGGTTTCGATTGGCTCTGTTGATAAAGTATTTAGTCAGGGTGCCCGTGTGCAAACATCCCGAACATTAGACTTCATGATTGAAGGAAATGATTTTTTCGTAGCTGAAAATGGAACTAACGGGGCTTTGATGTTAACTAGAAATGGTAACTTTCAACTAGATGGCACCAGTACTTTAGTAGATACTTTAGGTAATAAAGTTTTAGGTTTTAATGTGGATAGAGAGACTGGGGAGGTTGACTCTATTGCTGGAGCTATCGAGATTCCTTCAGGATCTATTAAGCCAAATGCAACAACAGAAATGTATTATGAAGCTAATTTAGATTCATCAATTATTGAGGAAAATATTGGCAGTAAAACAAATGCCTGGGAAGTTTTTTCTGGAGGAGAAAATTTTGGGCAGATGGATATTGCTATTGTTGGAGAAGGGGCTTCAAGAGATGAGTATGGATCAGGTTACTATAAAGAAAGCTTACTAGTAAGAGATTCAGCTTCTGTTTTTAATGTAGCTTCACCAACACAGTTTACTTTAAGTGATGCTGATTATCCTGATGGTTTTGCTGTTGACGACGTTGTTTCTATTTTACAAGGTAGTACACAGGTTAGAGCAACTGTTACTAATGTTGCTGGAACTACTATTACTGTTGATTCAGATCTATCAACTGATGGATTTACAACAGGAACCTTTGAGGTAACTAACTTAAGTCAAACAGAAGCTGCAAGAGGAACAAGTAGTAATGGTTTCAAGCAAGATGTTTTGAAATCACAAATTGCAGTTGTAGATGACAGTGGAAACTTGCTGGCTTCATTTTACAGGGTTTCCGGTCCACCTGCAGAGTATACTAGAGCAACAGCAACTTTGGATGACTCTTCTGAAATTACTATCGGTATTGGAGAATTCTCTAATATGAAGGAACTAAGAGATCTTTTCGAAAGAACCCTTAGAGACTCAGACCTTACTAACAAAGGTACTCTAAGCTCTAACCTAATAGTTAGATTAGATAAATTTGGAGGCATTACTTTTGCTGGTTCTGGAATGGTAGAAGATTTCATGCTGGTCATTAACGAAGAAAATACAGAAATGAGAGATCGTTTTGAGGGTATGGTTGTCACTACTAACCCTGAGAATACTCAAGCTGTATTAGACGCTAATTTTGAGATTACTTCAGCTCCATCTGTAACAGATACTAGAACTAAGGATGCTTCAAAAGATTGGTTTGATGCAGATGGATTAGAAAACTATGGCTATAGTTCATCTATCCAGACAACCGAGTATGGAGAGTATGCTGGCTTAAGATTAGATGGAGGATCTTCTGGAGCAGGTTTTGGTGTGGTCCGTTTATCACATGTTAACGCTTTAGGTGAAACAAAAGTAACAGACTTTAAACTAGTACCTAGAGATGCTAAAAGAAGCTTTGGCGAGTTCGCTACAATGGGCGAACTAGCAAAACTTGTTGAACTGAAGCTTAAAGAAGCTGATTTCTCAAGTGTGGCTGATGGTGGTACTCTCCTAGCTGATGAAACGGTATCTGCAGGTGTTGTAGACGGCAGATTAGTAGTAACTACGGCATCAGGAAGTTTTAGAGATCTAAAATTAAATGCCGTTAATAATACTACTGATGATGCTAGCTGGGGAATTGATCGTTCAGATGAGCAAAACTTTGATACAGTACTTGGTGAGTTATCTGATGGAGTAAACGGGAAAGCTGGGACTTCAAATAAGTTTATCGCGCCAGACGCTACTATCAGAACTAGAGTTTTTGATAGCCAAGGTAACGAGCATACTGTAGATACCTTTTTAGTAAGAGACCGTTCAGCGGGCTTAACTAATATTGAGTGGAAATTTAAAAATACCCTTAACCCTAACTTAAATACTTTTGTATCAGATAACCCTGATCTTGCATCTGTCTATAACACAACTTATAACTCTATTGAAGATTCAACAGGTTCTAGAGGTGTGATTGCCTTTGATATTGACTCAGGTATCGTTCTATCATCTACTCATGATGGAAGGTATACTGACAATGGTGATCTAACTTTCTTACCTGCCTACTCTTCACAAGAAGCTAAACAAATGGAAATCGAAATCGATTTCTCTAGGTTAACTTCTTACAATGGTAAAAATACAGCCATTGGGCACAACCAAGATGGTTTTGCAATGGGTGAGCTATCAAGGCTATCTACAGAAGATGTAAACGGGCACATTTTAGGGATTTATTCTAATGGACAAATTAGAACACTCGCTAAAATAGGTTTGATGCACATAGGTAACCCTGGTGGTTTAGAGAAAGTAGGTTCATCTTACTACATCCAAACCAATAACTCGGATGGGGATGCTGCTATTAAAGGCTTAGATCAAGTCTATAGTGTATCCAATAAAAATGTAGATACTGTTAAGTCAAAGATTTTTGGTAATGCGTTAGAAGCCTCTAACGTAAACTTAACCGAAGACCTTACTGAAATTATCATTACTCAAAGAGCTTATAGTGCTTCGGGTAAAATCATTTCAGTAAGTGATGAGATGCTAAGAGAGGCACTCGGTTTAAGACGATAATCTTTTAAAAGCACTCCTTTTTTATAGAGGCTCCTTGCGACAATGTTACGATAGGGAGCCTCTTTTTTTTATAACCCACCTATTAAGGTAATCCCGTAACCTATTTATAAATAACATTATATAAATATTTCACGGGTACTATATTACCTGTTAAATTTACTGGCTACACTAGCAATATTCCAAGAGCACTCACTATCATTTATGTTAATCCTTACTAATGAATAGAATCCTTAAAGAAAATTCCTATTAATGCTTCAAATTTAATTTTTACTAAATCCTTGAAATCTGTATAGCTTT
>JAACFD010000278.1 GCA_009937555.1 Chlamydiales bacterium
AAGATCTTACTCAAGAGTTTCAAGTTTTTCTTTTTGATTTTGATGGTCTTCTTGTAGATACAGAGCATGTTCACTTTGAAGCATTTAAAAAATTACTAGCTATGGATGGCTTTCATCTTGATTGGGATTTTGTAGATTATGTGAATGCAGCCCACTTTTCAACCACGGGTTTAAAAGATACCACTTTAAAAATGTTCCCTGACTTAGAGGATAAAGTTGGCCCTTGGGCAGAGTGGTACCCTAAGAAAAAGCCTATTTTCATTTCTCTTGTACAGCAAGGGGTATCATTAATGCCGGGCGCTGAAAAACTTATCAGAGCTCTTAATGAGCAAAATGTAGTCACAGCTGTAGTTACCCACTCTTTGAGAGAACTTGTAGAGGCAATTAAGAGTCAGCATCCATGTTTAGACTTAATTGGTCATTGGTATACTAGAGAGTTATATAAAGAAGCTAAACCAAGTCCGGAGTGTTATAACTACGCCATAGACCTTCTTTGTAGAGATGGTGATAAAGCGATTGGTTTTGAAGACTCTCCTAGAGGTATACAGTCACTAATCAATAGTCTTGCTAAGCCTGTATGGGTTGGGCCTGAAAATTATCCAGGAAAAGATACCATTATTGATTCAAGTATCTTGCATATAAGAGATTTAAATAGTCTGTTTGACTAACTATTAATAAAAGACATCTACTAAAAACAAGCCGTGTGCAGGTGCTGCTTTACCTGCCTTTCTTCGATCTTTAGCTTCAAAAATCTCCTTAACATCTTCTAAAGAGGTATAGCCTCTAGAAATATCAAGAAGAGTTCCTGTTATATTTCTCACCATTTTATAGAGAAAACCATTTCCTTCAAATTCAAGTCTAAAGCCGCCTTCTTCTTCTATCATATCTAAACGGTATAGGTTGCGTACAGGATTATTTTTACAAGCGCCTTGGTTTTGAGAATTACTAAAGGAGGAAAAGTCATGTTCTCCAATAAAGAAGGGTAGTGCTTTTTTTAGAAGGGTAAGGTCTAATTTTCCCTTATGATGGTAGCGAAGTGCTTTTAAAAATGGACTTGGAAACCTTTCTGTCCACACATGGTAGTGATATATTTTTCCCTTAGCACTATACCTAGCATGAAAAGTATCAGGAACTTTTTTTATTGTGTTGATAAGGATACTATGGCTTGATAAGCCATTTATTGCTTTCAAAAATGAGTAGCTATCAATCGTTTTGTGACAGTCAAAATGAGCCACTTGTTTTAAGGCATGAACACCAGAGTCAGTTCTTCCAGAGCCTGTTAAGTGAATTTTTGCACCTAGTATTTTTGATAAACATTCTTCTAGATGCTCTTGAATACTCAGGTTCTCATGCTGTTTTTGCCAGCCGCAAAACTCTCTTCCGTCGTAGGCTATTTCGAGGCAGTAACGTTGTTTGATATTCATAGTTATAAACTTACAGATAACCTGTGTGAAAGAATACTTCTAGCAAATAGGATATCCTCATAGGTAGTTATCTTTAAGTTTTGGTAAGAGGCTAGCTCTAGTTTAACCTCACATCCTAGAAGTTCAGCTAGAGAGACATCATCTGTTATACTTAAGTTGTCTTTATGGACTAGTCGGTAGCCCTTTTCCATCAGGTCTCTTTCTAAGACTTGTGGAGTTTGGATTTCCCAGATTTTTTCTCTATTAAGGGTTTCATCAACCATCTGCTTCTCTCTAAGAGATTTTACAGTAAATTTTAATGGCATTCCAACAGCACATGCTTTGTGAGTAAAAGCAGTTTCTATAGCATTTATAACAAACCTTCTTTCTATAAATGGCCTAGCTGAATCATGAACCAGTATGTAATTAGAGTCTGATTTGCAAGCTTGGAGCCCATTAAATACAGAGTCTTGACGTTCTTTTCCAGGAAGTGCAAATGAGATGGTTACATCTGTATGCTGAGGTATAGAAAAATCTTCTCTATGAGCAGGGTCGCAAACTATCACAACTTCATCTATTAGCTCTACATCTAGTAGTATATCTAGGGAATACTCAATAATTGGTTTACCCTGTAGCTCATAAAACTGTTTGGGTATACTGCCTTTAAATCGAGAGCCTTTGCCTCCAGCAAGCAAGATACAAGAAACTTTATCCACTAGGTGCTCCTAAAGTTAAATAGGGTGATTTCAGGTCTAGAAAACCAGCGGAAGGGGAAGTGACTTGAAATCCCCCTTGTTACATATAGCTGTTTTTCATTTATCTCATATAAACCTCTTTTAAACTTGTCATGGGAAGAGTTGGTTACATTAATCCCCATTAGAGGTAAATTTACTTGAGAGCCGTGGGTATGACCGCTTAGGGCAAGATCAAACTCATATTTGTCTAAACCACAGTCAATAGCATCAGGGTTATGACATAAAAGCAATCTCAGAGAGTTAGGTAGTTTTTTTTGAGATTTGCTAAAGGCTTTTTGTGGTTCAAAGTGTTGAGCCCATAAATCTCCTACACCTACTATTTCCAGGCTGGCATTGGCAATGTTAAGAGTTGTGCTTTCGTTATGCAAAACAGTTATAT
>JAACFD010000279.1 GCA_009937555.1 Chlamydiales bacterium
GTTTACATGTGGACCCTTCGAAAAAAAAGCTTACACAGTTAAAAACTTCTATTAAAGAAGAAGTCCAAGCTTCAAACTCCCAAGAAAGTTCTTTACTTCCAAGAGAGACAAGCGAAGAGCAGTATCAACAGTTACTTCAGAAAATTAAAGTTCGTTCAGAATTTATATTCAAAAAAATTCCACCTGAACTAGTTAAAGCATTTACAAAAGCTATCTATCAATACCTAAGAGGGAATATATCTGGCACTTCTTTTAGGATATGGCCAAACTATCTTTTCTTAGAGGGCACACAAAAGCTTAAATACTCACTACACCTTGTCATTATAGCACCTCGAGGACAGGAAGCTTTTTCTGAAGCCTTCCTAAAACTTCCTTTTTCTCTTAGAGGGGCAAGCTTATCTCATTCTGGATGCGCTAGTAGCTTTCTAGCTTCTGAAGAAGATATATACGCTTATTTTAACGATAGACCTATAAAGAAGGCCCTAAGTTTAGACCTGCGCATGCCGATTCAAAGGGCTACTCAAAAGCAAGAAAGCCTAGAGTTTCTTCAGCACCAGCAAGCAGATGTTAGAGATGATACGATTTTTCTTATTTTTGATAATGATCAAGGTATTTATACACAGTATGTTTATGAGCGTTACCCCTCTCACCCTATTTTAAGTTGTATCAATCATGCTTCATCATTAGATCGCTTAGATAGTATTTTTGATTCATGCCGCATGGCTCTTCCCTCAGTTATTAAGGACAAAGATATTTATAAACATGCGTTATTTCTACCTAGTTTATCTTCTTACTACACCTCTGAATCAGCTTTAAGAAACTGGGGCTACTTATTTGCTACGATTGTTGCCGTATCAAAAATAGCACCTGAATACTCCAGCAGTGCATGGGGTATTGAAGGAGGGCCAGAAGGTATTTTAAGAGTTGTCCAAGCACGCTATGGAAAGAAAAGTAACTATAGTAGTGAAGAGATCACTCATGCATTAAGATGGGCATCAAAAAATAAACCAAACCGCTTTTAGTGAAAGGGACACTTAGTTATGACACAAGCAGATGAGCATAAACCTACTCAAACAGATGATAAATTAAATGAACATGCAGAGGCACTAGAAGAAGGCGAAGAAGTCTTTGAAATTGCAGAGGAATTTCGTGAGCCTGACATAGATATATTACGCACTAACCCATTTCTACACCCTTTAGGGATTGCTAATAAGTACAATCACGACTGCTCTAGGAGTGATATCTATGATACTTTAGTAAAGAAAGTTCGCCTCAGAACAGAATTCATTACAAGTAAAATTCCTTTTGATCTTAGGCAAAGACTTCATAACCGTCTTCATGGCTATTGGACTGGCAGTAAACTAGCACAACTTAACCCTCACTACCAGTTTGATCCTAAATTATTCTCTGCAGGTTCTACTCATCTTGTACATGATATGCATATCGTGGCTATTTGTCCCTGGGGCGAAGAAGCATACAAGGAATGCTATAGAGACCTTTTATTGACTCATAAAGTTGTATCCTATCCCAACTTTGGTTGTGCAGGCACATTTTTAAGCTCTGATGAAGCCATAAGACGCTACTTGAAACATGAGCCTCTTCAAGAAGCAATTAAATTAGATATGGAAATGCCTATAGAAAGACCTTGGAAAGGTGAAAGAGGTATAGAATACCTGACTCATACGGCCTTAGACGTCAGAGATGAGAGTGTATTTCTAATACTAGAAGATAAAGATGGCACATACACAAAGCTAATTCGAGAGCATTTTCCTAATAATCATATTATAACCATAATACCAGGAATAGAGTTCAATGAAGATGACTTAAGCAGTATCTTTATAGCTACAAAAGACTATCTAGAGGAACGCAAACTTTTAACGGTTAAAAATCAATATGAAGGAAAGGGCTTTTATCAGGGCCAAACTTACTTTCTTTCAGACCTCTCATATTTCTATAGAGGAGTCAAAGGACTGGATAGAGACGGTATGTTTTTTGGTATGATTGGAGTTTTAGCCTTATTTGGGCCTGATTACTCGGGGCTTGTCTGGGGATCAACAGGAGGTGCTGAAGGTGCTATTAAAGCAGCTAGAGCCTTGTATGGAACACGTGGAGCTCAGAACCCTGCGGATTTACAAAGAGCTGTACAATGGGCTGATCAACTTCGAAAGAAATAAACTAATGATTCTTAAGCCATACA
This sequence comes from Chlamydiales bacterium, assembly GCA_009937555.1. GTDB lineage: Bacteria > Chlamydiota > Chlamydiia > Chlamydiales > JAACFD01 > JAACFD01. The sequence goes on from JAACFD010000279.1 coordinate 2,198, forward strand.
GCTAAAATCTCATCTACTATTTGTTGAGGGCTTTTATGTGAAGTGTCTATCTCAAGAGCTCCTTGAACTTTAACTAAAGGGCTTATTTCTCGCTCAGAATCCTGCTGGTCTCTTTTTTCTAGTTCCTGGAGAACTATTTCGAAACTTACCTCTTTATTTTGAGCCTTAAGATCCGCTAACCTTCTTTTAGCTCTGATTTCGGCATTAGCAACTAAAAATACCTTCAAAGGAGCCTTTGGAAAAACATGGCTTCCCATATCTCTCCCTTCAAAAACAGTAGGCTGAAGCTCCCCTATTTCTCTTTGGATGGCCACCATCTTTTCCCTGACCTCTCTTA
>JAACFD010000052.1 GCA_009937555.1 Chlamydiales bacterium
CTCATTTAGACTAGTACATGCTAGTAGTCGGGGGCTTGATACCGTTATATTATATTAATTATGTTACCCTTAATTTAGAGGCCTACCCTATGTCTTTAGCTCAAAAAGAAAAAAGAGAAGCACTTAAGAACGATTTTTTCCAAAAAGTGAAAATTATTAAGCGAGATAAGTCAAATACAGAGTTTGACCGCAAAAGAATTTATGATGCTATAGCAGCGGCTTTCAAAGATCATTTAAAAATGAAGAAAAATGAGAGTTTAGATGCTAAGACAGAAGAGGTTGTTGATCATTTATGCGAAATCACACTTGAATCAATCTATAGTAAATATCATAAAAAAATTACTGTAGAAGTTGAGACAATACAGGATCACGTAGAGCTTGTTCTTATGGATGAGCGTTACCACCAGGTAGCTAGAAAGTTTATTCTCTATAGGGAAGAGAGAAGACGTATTAGGGAAGCAAGCCGTCAAAAGGGGTCACTAGATCTTGCAGCTAAAGGGATCAATGTCGATATTGACGCTATTTATAAAAAAGTTAAGTTTGCTTGTAAAGGCTTAGAAGATTCTTGTAGTGTAGAAGCTATTGTTGAGGAGACCAAAAAGAATCTTTATCCAAATATTTCAGACAAAGAAGTAAAACAAGCTCTTTTACTTTCAGCAAGAACACGAATTGAAAAAGAACCTAACTATACTTACGTAACGGCACGACTATTATTAGATGAAATATACCAGCAAGTTCTAGGGGTTCACCTAGCTAAGAAAAGTCTTAGAGAAGTATATAAAAAAGGTTTCAGTTCCTATCTACAAAAAGGGGTTGAACTTAAAAGACTTTCAGAAGAGCTTTTAGATTTTGATCTAGAAAAATTGTCTGAAGCTCTTGAGCCTAAAAGAGATTTGGCTTTTCAATACTTAGGTTTACAAACTGTATACGATCGTTACCTTCTTAGAAAGAATGAAGATTTGTTAGAAGTTCCTCAGTATTTTTGGATGCGTGTCGCTATGGGACTTGCTATTCGTGAAAATGCAGAAGAAAAAGAAAAGTGGGCTATTGAATTCTATAACATCCTTTCCCGTTTTGAGTTCGTTTCTTCAACTCCTACTCTGTTTAACTCAGGCACAAGGCGTTCACAATTAAGTTCTTGTTACTTATCTACTGTTGACGACAGCATAGAGGGCATTTTTAAAATTATTACTGATAATGCTCAATTATCCAAGTGGGCAGGTGGCTTAGGAAATGACTGGACTAATGTTCGTGCAACTGGTTCCTTGATTCAAGGTACAAATGGCTTAACACAGGGAGTTATTCCATTTCTAAAGATTGTAAACGATACTGCAGTAGCTGTTAATCAGGGTGGCAAAAGAAAAGGGGCTGTTTGCTGTTACCTAGAGACATGGCACCTAGATATAGAAGAGTTCTTAGAGCTCAGAAAGAATACAGGTGATGAGAGAAGACGTGCTCACGATATGAATACCGCTAACTGGATTCCTGATTTATTTATGAAGAGGGTGCAAGCAGGTGGAGCATGGACATTATTTTCCCCTAGCGATGTGCCTGATCTGCACGATACTTATGGAAAAGCATTCGAAGAGAAGTATCTTGAATATGAGAGAATGGCAGATAAAGGTGAAATTAAGTTATTCAGACGTCTAGAAGCAGCTTCTTTATGGAGAAAGATGCTTTCAATGCTATTTGAAACAGGACACCCATGGATCACTTTTAAAGACCCTTCAAACATTCGTTCTCCACAAGATCACTGCGGAGTTGTGCATAGCTCAAACCTATGTACAGAAATATTGCTAAACACCTCTAAAGATGAGACAGCGGTTTGTAACCTAGGGTCTGTAAACTTAGTAGCTCACTTTAATGGGAAAGAACTAGATAGTAGCAAGCTAGAAAGTACTATCTCTGTAGCTATGAGAATGCTAGATAACGTGATCGATATCAATTTTTATCCTACAGATGAGGCTAAAAATTCAAATATTAAGCATAGACCAGTAGGTCTAGGCCTGATGGGCTTCCAAGATTGCCTTTATAAAATGAGATGTAGCTATGCTTCAAAAGAAGCGGTTGAATTTGCTGATGAGACTATGGAAGCTATTTCTTACTACTCCATTTTAGCTTCATCAAAGCTAGCTAAAGAAAGAGGCACATACTCTAGCTACAAAGGTTCTAAGTGGGACAGAGGCTTAATGCCAATTGACACCCTGCAGCTTCTAATTAAAGATAGGGGAGAAGATATAGAGGTAAACACTGACTCTAGCTTGGATTGGGATCATGTTAGGGAAGAAGTTAAAAAGAATGGTATGCGTAACTCAAACACAATGGCTATTGCTCCAACTGCTACTATTGCCAATATCATTGGGGTAAGTCCATCTATTGAGCCTACGTATGCTCACCTATATGTAAAAAGTAACTTGTCAGGTGAATTTACATGGCTGAACCCATATCTGGTTGAAGATCTAAAAGAGCGCGATCTTTGGGATGAAGATATGCTAGATGATCTTAAATATACAGATGGATCATTGGAAGAGTTAGATACCATACCGGAAGAAGTAAAGCATTTATACCCAACAGCTTTTGAGCTTGAGCCTAAGTGGCTAATTGACTGTGCTTCAAGAAGGCAAAAGTGGATTGATATGGGGCAATCTTTAAACCTATTTATCAATCAGCCAAGCGGCAAAAAGCTTAATGAGATGTATTTCTATGCATGGAAGCGTGGTCTAAAAACTACCTACTACTGCAGAACACTTGCAGCTACAAAAGTGGAAAAATCTACTCAAGATATTAATAAAAGAAACTTGCAGCCACGCTGGATGAAGAGTAAGTCCCCAACTGCTAATGTTAAGGTTGAAAGGCAGGAAGGACCAGCTACAGCAGTAAAAGCGTGTAGCTTACTAGATCCAGATTGTGAAAGTTGTCAATAATTAGGAGGAAAATAATATGTCTTGCTGTAACTCAGGGCCAAGTGAATCTTATGATTTAACAAAGCGTATGAACCCAGAAGATAAGCGTTTAATTAATTGTAAAACAGTTGATGTTAACCAGTTAATGCCAATTAAATATCATTGGGCTTGGGAGCATTATCTCAATGGCTGTAATAATAATTGGTTACCTTCAGAAGTGCCGATGCAAAAAGATATTGAGCTTTGGAAGAGTAATAAGTTATCTGATGATGAGAAGCGTGTGATTATGCGTAATTTAGGTTTCTTCTCTACAGGAGAAAGCTTAGTAGGTAACAATATTGTCTTAGCTATCTTTAAGTTTATAACTAATCCAGAAGCTAGACAGTATTTACTTCGACAGGCTTTTGAAGAGGCGGTTCATACTCACACTTTTCACTATATTGTTGAGTCTCTTTCTCTTGATTCAAGAGAAGTATTTAATATGTACCACGAAGTGAACTCTATTAAAGAGAAAGATGACTTCGAAATGCGCTTAACAAAAGATGTTCTAGACCCTAACTCTTCTACTGATTCTGTTGAAGGCATACAAAAGTTTGTGAAAAACCTAGTAGGTTTTTACATCATTATGGAAGGTATCTTCTTTTATAGTGGCTTTGTAATGATTTTATCCTTCAATAGACAAAATAAAATGACAGGAATCGGAGAGCAGTTTCAGTACATTTTAAGAGATGAGACGATTCACTTAAACTTTGGTATTGATCTTATCAATGGTATTAAAGAAGAAAATCCTGAAATTTGGACAAAAGAATTTCAGCAAGAGTTAATGGATCTAGTAGACGAAGCTGTAAAGCTTGAGATTGCTTATGCAAAAGACTGCCTGCCTAATGGTATCTTAGGGCTAAACGTAGATCTTTTTGATGACTATGTAAAGCATGTTGCAGATAGAAGGCTAGAACGTATTGGTCTTGGTGTTAAGTACAAAACATCTAACCCTTTCCCATGGATGAGTGAAACTATGGACTTAGGGAAAGAGAAAAACTTTTTTGAAACTCGTGTGACTGAGTATCAGTCAAGCGGTGCTTTAATCTGGTAAAATTAGGAGAGAGAGCTTACGCGCTAGGGAACGACCAGGCTATACGAAAGCCCACTTGGTTTAAATCATTTATTTTTAAGTCTCGTTCCCTTAGATAGACTATTTGAGGATTTTTTTCTTCCTCCGTTAAACGCCAAAAACTCAAGTAGTCAGTTGCATTGGGCAGAGACGGGTCCACGTCTCTTAGTGAGCTTGATGTCCACTCCCAAGCGTGGTGTTGAGTCAATGCTCTCTCTCCCATTTTTTCTAATTCTTCTACTTTAGGTAATCTAAAGAATAATTTTGAAGATAGTGTTACAGCAGAACCTAAAGAGTCATAAGACTGTTTACTGCTTATCTTGTCCTGAAGGTAATGAAGGAAGGTTAAGATGTCTTCCATATGAAGGTTGATAACCGGGTCTTCAGCTTTTTTATAGCTACTACGCCAGTTAGGGGTAGTGCCAAGCCGTTCATTTACACTTTCATAGCCTGTTTCATTGTAAAAAGCTTCATAAGCTGCATTTGAGATTAGTTCTTTGCTAAGATGTATTGTATCTGATTTATTACTAATGCTATAGCTATCAAATTTAATCAGTTTTTCTACAGGAAGCTTTGCTTCTAATTTAGGTTTTTCAATGGAGGAAGTAGGTTTTTCCTGTAAGATAGGTTTGAGCACAGCAGAGGCTACTACAGCAAGTAAAGTACCACCAATAAATGCATATACTAGCTTTATCCAGTCCGAAGATTTTTTTTCATCTCTCATTGTCTTTTACCAAAAAATTAAGTACAATTGTAAAAAACTAAGCTTATTGAAAAGAGCATTTTATGCCAATCTTAGAAAAGCTCAAAAAGAAGTTATCCACTCCTGGAAGCCCTGATTCATCACCTGATAGTGAGTCAGAGGATATGCAGTATACCCATGGCTTTGAAAAAATTTATGCCATAGAGACTCTTGATACTAGTACCATTAGACCAATGGGTAGTGTTCAAGCTAGTCCTGATGCAGCAGTAGAGCAGCCTAAAAAAGATATTGTTACAGAACAAGCTCCTTTGGCTTCTGCACCTGAGATAGACCTATCTACCCCTGTTGTAAAAGATGTTAACGAGGTAATTAATCAGAGAATTAGTTCTGCACACACAACTGTTAGCCCTACATCTATTCCGGATAAAGAGGTTTTTATCTTTTCCCAAAAAGAGCAAGAAAAGCAAGTAGATGATTTTCAAAAACCGGAAGCTATTTCTCAGATGGAGTTTGATTTCGGGCAAGGCTTTAGACATTGGTTACCTTCTGCTGTTTTAGAGCAGCCAATACAGACTTTAGAATTATCACCTTTGGCCTATAAGGCTCTTGATCATAAGGGGATGAGGTTTATTGGAGACTTACTAGATAAGCACGGTCAAGTCTACGGTAGCTTTGAAGGCCTAGGTCAAGGGCATATTGATGAGATCAGGTCAAAAGTAGCTCAGTTAACCCGCGGTAGAGAACTTATCTACAACTTTCAACTTGAACCTGAAAGCTGGGTGCAAAGTTTGTTCGCCGATAGTGATAAAGTTGGAGCTTACCTCTACTTGAAGCCATTTTCTCTAGAGACATTAATTAAGCTAAATAAAGAGCAAGAAGTAAGTGTGAAGCACTTATTTGATGATCAAAAAAAACAGCATGTCCAAACTATAGATCATATGCTCAGTCACTCTGAGAAGAAGAGCTATATAGAGAAAAAAATTAAAGAAGTTTTTAGCGCTTTTATCCTTCCATGGGTTCAGCAAAGAGGGGGCCTGGTAAAAAGCTATGAGGTAAAAGAGCGTTGGTTAAATATAAGTAACAAGCGTCTACAAGCTGCTAGGTTGTGGGAATTTTTAGAAAAAGTGTATTTCTCAGAGCAAGATATCTATAGCTTAAGTCTTCTGTGTATTGAGAAGGGTAAGGTTTATGCAATTGATAAGCTTGCACTAAAAAACTATCGCTTAATTATGAAAATTGTATCTTCTTACTTTTATACTTCTGAAGTTACTTACGAACTTAACGAGCTAGTGCGATTAATAGGTAGGGAAAGTTCGTGGTATTGGAAGAAATTCCCTGAAGGCTTTGTAGAAAAGGCGATTCTATTCTCAGGAGAGCTTCAAAAAAGTCGGTCTGCTTGTGGGCAATTACTGATCCGAAGAAACTCTTAACTTATGACTTTTGAGTGCTTAACTTGTTATGATAAGTAGTAGGGTCTTCAACATCAGCTCCAATAAAACCCCTTTGTCTGAACAAACAAGCATCACAACAACCACAGTGAAGGCCATCTTGGGGATCATAACATGTCCAAGTTAAATCTAGAGGGGCTTGTAGAGCGTCTCCCTGACAAATAATAGTTTCTTTGTTCCACTTAATAAAAGGAACTTTAAGCTTTGGAGCGTGTCCTGAAACGCCCTGTTTTGTAGAGACATTCATAAGGTTTTGAAAATTCTGGAAGTATTCCGGGCGGCAGTCAGGATAGTTAGCATAGTCATCGCCATTAGCACCAAAGTATATTTCAGTAGCTTCAATAAGCTCAGCTTGCTGCATTGCATAAGCTAGAAATAGTGTGTTTCTGGCAGGGACATAGGTGCTGGGTATTTTTTCAACATCTTGAATATCATTCATGCATCTATCTTTAGGTACTTCTAAGCTGGAACTGCTACTGTTAAGTAAAGATGATCCAGGACAGTGAACACGAGGTAGGTTAATGATAATATGCGGCACTTCAAAGTGTTTAGCAATTTTACTTGCAGCGTCAAGTTCTATACGGTGCTTTTGACCATAATCAAAACTAATAGCGTAGCAACGCTTGTTTTCTTCACAAGCAAGGGCTAATAGTACAGTAGAATCTAGTCCGCCACTAAACATTACGAGTGCTGTCATAAATTTTTAAACCCCTTTGGTTTCAGGTGACCAAATGTATTTATGGACTTGTAGATTTAATCTTACATTGAGATTATCTTGAAGGATCCAATTAACTAATTCTTTTGGCTCTAGAGAGTCATAGACACAGGAAAATAGCACGTTATTTACTTTTTTGAAAAGGGCAAATTTTTCACAGGTCTTAACTGCAAAGAGGTAATCATCACGATCTGCAATGACAAATTTAACCTCATCCTCTTTTTTTAGAAGGGTAAGGTTTTCCATATGATTTTTCGGGCACATACCACTAGCAGGGCACTTTATATCTAGAATAACCTTTACCCTTTGGTCAATCTTTGAGATGTCAAGTGATCCGCCTGTCTCGACGCTAAGCTGGTAAGATAAGTCGCAAAGCTGTGTCATTAATGGATAGACATTCTCTTGAAGTAGCGGTTCTCCACCTGTTATACAGACGTAGGGGGCAGCGTTTTCTTTTACTTGGTCAATAATATCAGGTATCGCTTGCATATCACCCCTGGAAAAAGCGTAGCAAGTGTCACACCATGAGCATCTTAAGTTGCATCTTGAAAGCCTAACAAATGTAGTAGGTAGTCCTGTTAAAGAAGACTCCCCTTGAACGCTTTTAAATATCTCTGTAACTTCAATAGTATTACTCATTTGCAACCTTTTTCTTATTTCTTAACAAAGCAGCTTAGCAAAAATTCCTTTTTTTCTACTAAATCTTTCCTTATTAATAGTGATAAAGTAGCCTGCTACTCATTTACCTAGCTGTGCTTTTTTTTATATCTTGTTTAAGTTAAAATACCATTGAGGGCTGTTGATTTGCTTATAGAGAGGTTGGGGTGATCTATTTTCGTTATGTATTGACTTTGTTGTGCATCTGTAGTTTCTCGCTTTATGCTGAATTTAAAACAGATAGATTAAAAGGTTATACACCTACTATTTCAGAAGAATTTATTAAAAATATTGATAACCAATATATTAAAGAGTCTTTTGCTGTTTTAGAGCTTTTGTTCGCTGAGATGCAGTATAAGCAAGCAGAGAAAGATTTGTCACAGGAGTTTTTACAGTTATTTTCTTTACTTAAGGGGATTTATGAAAGTGGCGCGCTTGATGAATCAAGTTTTACCAAGAGCATTGCCTATTTGATCTGGAACTATGATCAACATCCTGAAGAAGTGGATAAACTATTGGCCTCTAGCGACCCCAGTGTATTTCAAAGCAATTTAGAAGAAGTTGCTAAGAGGATGAAAGGACAACTGTATCAAGCTATAGAAGATCTAGAAAAAAAGCACCGAGCTTACCAGCTTCAAGACCCACTACTAGCAAAGTTTGTGGCTCACGGGCGCTTATTAGCTAAGGCTTTAGTTCCCAAGGGAGGAAGAGTCAATGTAGCTTTAGCTGAAGAGTTTATCCTTAAAGAAGGTGAGTTTGCTTACCCAGAGCCATTAACTCTCTCTATTAACCAAGTATTAAATGAGTTGCAGCAAGATATTTTATTGAGGCAGGTTATTGCTGCTGCTGAAGTGCCTGGAGACTCTAAGGGTCCTAGCGCAAAAATAATCAGGATGTCAGCAGGTCTTGCTTATAATGCAGAAATAATAGAAACCGATGTAGCTAGAGAGGTACTTTCGTCCTTGATGGGTAATCTAAGACAAGATGGGCATGTAGGTTCTTGTTTTGCTACGTCAATAGGGATTGCAGTTGGCCGAAATAACCTCCGTCAAGAGAGCGAAGATCTAGTGGAAATTGCACGTGATGGTTACCTAGTAAGAGAAATTAAAGAAGGAGAAGAGACTTTTCCTTTTTTATTTAAGATGAATGCTCAACTTCTTAAAAAAGCTAAAATGTCCATTGAGACTAAAGGTGATCTTGCGGGACAAAGCACATATAAGAAAAATACATTTCTTATATGGGAAGAGCCAAGTGCAGAGGCTATTTTTACTTACTTAGGTATTGATAAGAGCCAAGAATTTATAGTGAAAGCTCTTAGCCCTCTCAAAAAACGCCGTAATGGTCTTTATTCTTTTTATGACATAGTCAGAGCGATAGTCAGGCAGTATGCTAATGATAATCCAGAGAAAAAGGCTTATCAAAAAGAGCTTATTGATGAACTTGTTTATGTCTATCGCTCTCAAGCAGACCACCCTTTACAAAGAGCTTGGGAAAATATTCTTTCTGCTATGGCTGAAGGGAGGGGTAAAAGTATTTTTAAGCGTAAAGGTGTGAAAAATACTATGTCTGTAATTTCAAGGAAAATGTCAGCGCTTGCTAAAGATTTACGTCTAGGTGCAGGAGAGTCTTCTGATGTAAAGGGTGCGCTTAGTAGTGCTATGCGCAAAGAGATGCAGAGGCGTGTGAAAATGATGTATGACCCTACACTACCCTGGGAGAGTAAATCTTTAGATGGTAGCTCAGCAAATGGAGCTTTTGTTCTTTATGATGCTAGAGACTACAGTAACCCTTTTGAGTGGAAACGACTTGATACGGCCAAAGAATTCTCAGCTTTTATGGACGATATTTTAGAGAAGGTGGCTCCTCAGGTAAGGGGAAACTTTGAAAGTGCTAAAACGAAAGAAGCCTTGGATAAGATGCAGGTAAGAGTATCAGAGTATCTTGAGTCAGATGCTTTTGAAAAAGATATTTTAAAGCGTTACAACTCACGAGGAGGTAATAAACGCTATAAGAAAAGCCCATGGATTGCTCGGTCTGGTCACCACCCCAATTCTGTACTAAAAGTCTATAGGGGTAAAAAAATGAAAAAGGTTACATCTAAGCCCGCAACTTCTCATGATTTATTTGATGAGGTAACTATATTATCACTAAAATATGGGAAAAAACTTAAAAGTGAATTTGAACAAAATCCTGAATTTTCAGTTCCTATGACTTCACCACATCATGCTTTTACTACAATGATGGGTAAAGGAAAAATAGCAGAGGGGTGGAAAAGTCAAATAGACTTTAAGAAAATGAAAAATGAATTCCTCGTTTTTCCAGGACTTGATTTAGCATCTGCAACCATGGATAGTTCTATTAAAGAAAAAGTCATTAAGTTTGTAGCTAAAAAGCTACCGAAAAAAGCTAAGAGAAATTTTAGCCGTGAGGCTAAAGATTTTGAGGATGGCCTTTCATATAAAGAGTTTTACCGTAAGTCTTTTGATATCATTTCTAAAGCTTCAAAAAATCCAAAGCTTAAAAAAGCTTTACCATCATTCTTTGATACAGCTTTTTATAAGTATTTAGATGAAGAAAAAGTGAGGGCAATGCCCAAAATCTTTTTTGCAGATACTAATTGGAATATGG
>JAACFD010000053.1 GCA_009937555.1 Chlamydiales bacterium
CGTAGATGAAGTATTTAGCTATTTGAAAAAGCGCCATCTAGATATGGCCTTTTTGGAAGGGGCGAATGTACTCGAGTATTGGAGGTTGAGTGATTGTCAGGATTACTTCCTCCTACCCTTTCTTTTTTCCAAGACAAGTGATCACAAAAGGAAAGCTTATCTACTCATACGTAAAAGTTTTTTCAGCTACCTTAGCCTTCACAACAAACTTGATGTAGAGATTTCTAAAGAGCCAATACGCTATAAGGGAAAATTAAGAAGGCATGGCTTTTTCACTTCAAGTTTTGAGGGCTTTTCTTTAAGAGGGAATGAAAATAGCTTATGCTACTTTCAAAGCTTTATCTTTGATCTTAAAGATAGAGAGAGCTTAGTTAAAAGGCACTCAAGCAAAGAAATAAAAGATTTACTGATGCTTTCTTTGGACTATAGTCAAAAAGCTGCACGCCTTGAAAAAATTGCAGCTTCTTTAAATAGAAAAATGATGACTAAGAACTTAGTGCAAGACCATAAGATAGTATCTCTTAGTGCAGCTAACTTTAGTCAAGAAAAGCTACTGCTCAGCTCTAGAAAGAGTTCAGCCTTTACTCAAGTTGAAAGGCAAATAGATAGATGGAAACTAAAGCAGCAAAGTCGTCATACTTCTAAAGTTTTTAAACGCCATGTCCTTAAAAATCTTAAAGCTAAAAAGTTAAAAGAGGCGTTTCCTAAAGAGTATTTTCAGCTCATCCAACCTATTTTAAGAGCTAGGTTTTACCGGGTTTTAAAAGCCTATTTTCCTCATTTACAGTCAAATCGCCTACTCAAAAAAATGATATGCCGATTATTTTTACGCAGTCTGCTTGATTTTAGTCGAAAGTCAACAGAAGACATGCAAGAAGGTATTTATAAGCTATTTTGCATGCACTTAAACCGCTTGAAGCTTTGTGGATTTGTGAAAATGAGCTTTGAACAGCAGTGGCGTTTACTTAAAGTGGTTAGCACTGTATTAGAGATAGACCTACTTAAACCTTTTATCAGAAGTGTTAATTATCTTTATAAGAAGTAACGTGGATTAAAAGTGCTCTTAGGGGTAAGACCACAAAAACAAAAAGCTGCGCTACTTTAGATAGATAGTAGAAGGGGGAAGTTACCTTAGAGTTTTCTGTAATATACTTTGCGTCAAGATGCTTTAGTATAAATGATGAAGCTGTGCCTAGTCCTCTATTGGCTACAAAAAAGCTTGCGCAGTAGGCAGCTGTTTTTAGTACAGTATCCGGAGAGGGAAACAAAGTAAATGGCCAGCTTATTTTGATAATTTTATGTGCCGCTGCAATGCCAATCTCATTCAACTTTTTAGTGGTCTCAGGATTTTTAAAAAAATCATGAACGTAATCTAATAACTTAGCTAAAGAATCAATACCTTGTTTTTGTAAATCAGTATTAGCTAGTAGAACGACGCGTTTAATGCCCTCTTCAAGCTTAGCAATATCAGCATCATCTGAAAATACTTGTAGTAGTGCTTGAGTTGCTAGTTCAACATCTTTTTTCTGTTGAAGGCTTATTCTTGTAGCTCTTCTTTCAGAGCCTGGAGTGTTTTTTAGCTTTTCTAGGTTAGCTTGTCTTTGCTCGAGAAAAGAAGTTAATACTTCTCCTAGCTGCAGCTTTAAGTACCTAAATGCAATCTCTTTTACTTCAAGAGCTTCTATTTCCTCTAGAGTAAACGTATCTTTTCTCCCTGATGGAGTTTTCCACTCTCCCTCTTCTTCTACTGTAGGAAGCTTTCTTGAAGAAGTAAGTGAATCCAGTGCCGGCATCCGTGGTGATAGTGGGGATTCAGAGCGCTCATGTAAATGTCCAGAAATGTGTGAAGATACGGGAGTGGTAGAGAGGGTTAGCTCTTTAGGAACAAAAGTAGCTTTTTTAGAAGAAGTGCAATTTGTTACCCGTCTTATACTGTCCAGCACTGGAGTAGAGTCACGGTTTAAGTTAGGGCTAAAAAAAGTAAGGCGTTTTGCCACTCCATCAGTAGCTGCTGGGTCAAGGCTAACCCTTTTTCTTACCCTTTTTACAGTTTGTGTACGAGCTAGAAGAACTTCTTTTTTCATATCTAGCTTTGAGACAAAGCCAGCTTTTTTCTCTATGTAGCTGCGGTAAGCTAGCGAAGCTGTAGCAAGGCTACAACTAACAATAGCTACGGCTGCACCTGCTTCTGTAGCAGAGAGCATAACAGGGCGGAAGCCTGACAGATAGCTTGTAGCGAGTAGCGTTGGGTAGCAAACTGCTTGAGGTACAACAGGGCTAACAGCGGGACATAAACTGGTGTGTAAAAGACCCCAACCCACATCATAAGCAGCTTTAACACTAGCACCAGGAATAGAGCCTAGGTTAGCAAGAACACCAGTGCCTGAAAGAATTAGGGTGACTTTTTCACACTGTTTAAAAAAGGGGGTGTGAACCTGCTGCTTAAAAGTGGATAATATATTACTAAAATTAAGGGAACGACTTGCTTCTGGAGAGGAGCTTTCAGGGGTCAGTGGAGTAGAGTGATGAGGGTGCTTTATAGAGTGTCTGTGTATTGGCGTTGTATCGCCCATAATTTCTCATAATTAAATAATGAAAGGAAAAGTCTAACCAAACTCAGGGATATTTCTCAAGCCTTTATCTTAATTAAAGGTAAGGAGTTATTAAATTAATTGAAGAGAGTTTAAATTTAAGATCTTGTTTTTGTTGATATTAAGCTCATATTTTTTTTATATAGAAAACTTAAGTAAGGAAGGTTTTTTAATGGCAAATTCACCTGATAATTCAATGGCTGGCATTGACTTAGCCAATTTAAGTTCATTAACTCCAGAGCAATTAATCAAATATCTCTATCGGATGCCTAAATTAAAGAAGCTCTCTCTTCCTGATTCAGTGAAAAGGCTTCTTGAAGATGGTCACTTAAAGGTAATCTGCAATATCTGTCCTCAACTTGAAAACCTAAGCTTAAATGGCTGCGTTAACATTAAAAGCGAAGGGATCAAAGCTGTAGGAGAACTTAAAGAGTTAAAACATTTTAGCTTAAGCAATAATGATTATGTTTGTGATGATGGGATTAGCCAGTTATTAAAGATAAAGAGCTTGGAAAGTATAAGCCTTGTTCGCTGCCGTAAAATCACAAGCAAAGGTTTAGAAGGCTTAAAAGATCTGGATAAACTTCAAAGCCTAGATTTAACATGGTGCGTAGCTGTTAGTGATGAAGTGTTCGCTTACCTTTCTAATAGTAAGTTTCTAAATAAACTTACGCTTACTTATTGTGAATCTTTAGAAAGTTCAGGTTTTGAAGCTCTGCAAAATCTTCAGATATCTCGCTTGTCTTTGACGGGCTGTATTGGCATCAACGACGAAGCTTTAGAGTTTGTCAGTAAGATAAGCTCGCTTGAGCACTTACTGATTGATAACTGCTATGCCTTTAGTGATAAAGGTATGTCTAGCTTATCTTCGCTAACTAAACTTAAAACTTTGGACTTAAGTGGCTGCCGTCAGTTATCTGATGATGGTCTACAAACTCTCAAAAACTTTTTAGATCTAGTTACTCTTGATTTAAGTTTGATAGATGGGATTACAGATACTACCCTTGACAACCTAAAAGCTTGTATTAAGCTACGCAAGCTAGACCTTAGTATGTGTGAAAAAATTACAGGCGAAGGCATAGGGAAGCTTACAGCGTTAAAAGAAATGGAAATACTTAACCTTAGTGGTTGTGTTTTGATTGATGACAGAGCTATCCAGGCTATTAGAGAAATGCTCCAGCTTCGTCTACTTAATCTTAGTGCATGCAGCCATATCTCAGGAGCACTTTTACAGGCCGTGGACAAGTTTGAGTTTTTAAAGGTCCTAAACTTAAGTGGGCTGGATAAAATACGCAATAAAGATGTTGGCTGTGCCGTCTCAATGAGAGACTTATCCGTTTTAAATTTGCAAGGCTGTAGCAAGTTAACGGATGGCGTTTTTGATAAAGTACGTCTTATTCCTAGACTAGAACATTTGGTTGTAGAAAATTGTCCTCTACTTACACGAGATGGTGTGTTAAATTTGAGGGATTATTGTCCCAGGCTTCAGGTAAGCTACGAGTAACTAGCACTTTCAGCAAAAATCAAAATATTTATAGGCCTTAAAGTCTAGGGCTGATCATTTGCTTCTTTAGTCTCTATTATGTTAAACTCTATCCCTTGTAAAGCAAATCTATAACCTATGGAAAGTTACTATGGCAAATGTTACATGTGAAGATATCTCAATGAGCTTTAACGGGCGCACTCTCTTTGAAGAAGTAAATGTAGGATTCTCTGAAGGGAATCGTTATGCTTTAACAGGGCCTAATGGATCTGGTAAATCTACTTTTCTAAAAATTATTATAGGTTCGGAAAAATCAGATACAGGGCAAGTTGTTTTACCTGAAAGAGTAGGTGTTTTAAAGCAGAATATTGAAGATTTTGCTGATAGAACAGTTATTGACTGTGTGATCATGGGCAACCCTAAACTGTGGGAAGCCATGGAGGAAAGAGATAGGCTTTATGAAGAAGAGATGACCGACGATATTGGCATGCGCCTTGGTGAGTTAGAAGAAGTTGTGGCTAACGAAGATGGATATAGCGCTGATGCTCAAGCTGAAGAGCTACTAATAGGTGTAGGGATAGAAGCGGATTTACACCATGAAAAAATGGCAAATGTTTCTACCGATAAGCAGTTTAGAGCTTTACTATGCCAAGCTCTTTTCGGTGAACCTCAACTACTACTACTAGATGAACCTACCAACCACTTAGACTTATCTTCTATTAAATGGTTAGAAAGTTTTCTTTTTTCATTCCCTGGAACCATTATTGTAACGAGCCACGATAGACACTTTCTAAACTCTATTGCTACTCATGTTGCTGATATTGACTATGAGTCTATCATTATCTATCCAGGTAATTACGATAATATGGTCTTTGCTAAGACACAGGCTTACGATTCACAGCTACAGGAAGCTAAATCAAAAGATAAAAAAGTAGCTAAACTTAAAGAGTTTGTAGCTAGATTTAGTGCTGGTTCCCGTTCTAGCCAGGTACAATCACGTATTAAAGAAATTAAAAAACTCGAATACCAAGACCTTAAAAAATCTAATATCCAAAGGCCTTATATAAGGTTCCCTATTTCTGAGAAACAGTCTGGAAAAATAGCTCTCAAGGTCGAAGATATAGCTAAAGCTTTTGAGGACAATCAAGTAATTAAAGATTTTAGCATCGAAATTGAAAAGGGTGACAAAATCGGTGTTATTGGAAATAACGGAATGGGAAAATCAACTCTTTTAAAGCTATTGGCTCAAGAGCTTACTCCTGATAATGGGGAAGTAAGCCTTGGTCACCAAGTGATGGTAGAGTATTTTCCTCAGCTACATAGTGATATTATTGATAAAGCAAATGAAAAGCGTAATGTCTTTGATTGGCTAATGGAAAAAAGAGATAACCTATATGAGCAAGATATTCGCTCAGCATTAGGAAAGATGTTGTTCTCGGGTGATGATGCGTTTAAAGCGGTTGCGACTCTATCGGGTGGAGAAACAGCAAGGCTTATTTTAGCGTCTATGATGCTTTCAGAACATAACGCTATTATACTTGATGAACCTAATAACCACTTAGATCTTGAATCTGTCTCAGCTTTGGCATGGGGCTTAAAAGACTATAAAGGAACAGCTATTGTAGCTAGTCACGATAGAGACTTGATAGGGCAGGTGGCTAATAAAATCATTTCGATTGATGAGAATGGAATAGAGCTCTTTTTAGGAGGGCTTGAAGAGTTTTTAAAACGAAATGAAGAGACTGCAAAAAAATAATCTTAACCTCTTTTCAATAGGGGTCTTGTCATTTTTGCCTGTACGCTTTTAAAAAAAGCCTTTGACAGTACGGCAAAAACTTGCTAAACTATACTCGAAAGGGGAAGAGAGCTTAAGTCGTCATGATTTAAGCTTTCTTCCCTTTTTTTATTGCAATTCGCACAGTTTGAAAAGGGGAGGGGGAATGCAACCTAGATCGCTTGCGCTTAAATTTACGTGTCTTGTGACACTTTGTCTTTCACTACCTGTTTTTGTATTTTCACAAAAAGAGGTTAAAAAGTTATCTACACTCACAAAAGATAACAACTACCATCTAGCTGCTAAAGCTAGTGCTTTAAAATCTTGGAGGCAACTTAGTGGTGCTCAAGATATCATAAGGGAGGAAGGGCTTAATGAGCCTTTTCACAACCAATGGCTATCAAAAATTGATCGCTACATCCCTTTAGATGAAGCGCAGATACGTGCTGCAGCTCTTAGCGATGAAGACTGGGATAAATGGATGCAAGCCCTTGAAAAAGAGCTTGGTATTGGTACTTTAGCATCTTCTGATAGCTTGGGTCATTTAATCTTAGATGAAAAAAAACTATATTTAATGAGCCAAGAAGATAATATCTTTGTTGAACTTGGGGATAAAGAAGAGAGCGGCGTTTTTGTAAAAAAGGACAGCTCTATCAATCTAGAAGATATGCCATTAAGTTCTGGCGATGTATTCTATGCGATTTTAACTAAGAAAAATCAAGCTAAGCATGCAGAGAAGATTAAATAGTTACGTAAAAATAATGAAACGTTTAAGTTACTATAAAACAAATAATTGGCAGGTTTATGGATAAAGCAATTATCGTTCAAGCTCGGATGACCTCAACCCGTTTACCGGGAAAGGTAATGAAGAAAGTAAAAGGTAAAGCTCTATTAGAGTACCAAATTGAACGCATGCTGTGCTGTAAATCTATCAAGAATGTGATTATAGCCACTACAGAAAATGCAGAAGATGATGTTATTGTAGATTTTTGTAGAGATAATGACGTTGCTTATTTTAGAGGCGATGAAAATGATGTGCTTAGCAGGTACTATGAAGCTGCTAAAGCATTTAATGTAGATCTAATTTGCCGCAGCACTTCTGACTGTCCGCTGATTGACCCGGCAATAATTGATCGAGTGGTTAATTATTATCATGATAATCAACCTGAGTTAGACTATGTAACTTGTACTGGCTATCCGCTTGGTATGAGTGCTGAGGTTTTCTCTTTTAAAATTCTTGAAGAGGCATTTCAGGAAGCTAAAAAAGATTATGAGAGAGAGCATGTCACACCGTATTTCTACAAAAATCCTTTCAAAAAATTTAAGGTAGGGCGAGTGTATCCAGAAGATAATGCACCTAAATACCGTTTGACTGTTGATACTGATGATGACTTAAAGTTAGTAGAAAAAATTTTGGATAATTTATACTCTAAGAAGCCTCTTTTCTCATTAAAAGATATTAATGAGTTAATGGCTCGCCATCCAGCGTGGTCTAAAATCAACTCTCACATAAGACAAAAAACTCTAGGAGAGACATGAGTTTAAAAAAAATCCTATTTGTATGCTTAGGTAATATTTGTCGATCACCTGCAGCAGAAGGTATACTTAAACATTTAACAAGTAGCTCTAAGAACTATTATGTGGAGAGTAGAGGAACCTCAGCCTTTCATAAAGGTTCTGCTCCTTCAGAGAATATGCTGAAAGCTTCGGCTAAGCATCACATTACTTTAGATAGTTTTTCTCAAGCATTTGAAGACGTTGACTATGAAAACTATGATTATATTTTTGCTGCTGATAACTCAGTTTTAGATCATTTAACAAAATCAGAACTAGGTAAAAAGCATATCAGTAAGATCATGCTATACACCGCTTTCTCAGAAAAATATCATATGCAAGAGATACCTGATCCTTATTATGGAACTGAGCAAGATTATAATGATACTTTTGATATGCTTTTAGAGGTCGTAAGAGATATCAAGCGAGAGCTTGATACCGCTTAACAATTGCCTATTTAAGCTTTATCCCATCTGTCTACATCATCAGATACTATACTAGCAGAGTTTGTAAATACCTTTAGCGCTAAAAGTTCAGCAGAGTTGCAAGCCTTTGCTTGATTACTTTTTCTTGCAGAAGAACTTTTCTTTTTGCCTGGCTTTTTTGAACTTCCCATTACTCTTACTCTCATAGATTCAAGGCGTTTTCTAAACATCATGGACCTTTTTCTATTATCTGATCGACCCATTGAGAATGTTGGTAGATCTGATGAAGAGTTGTAATTCATCTCGCTAAAAGCCTTTCTCTCTAGTTCTCCAACAGTAGATACAAAGTCTAGAGCTGAAGGTAAAGAAAATGGGGAGTCTCTAAGTGCTGGAGAAGCAACTCCTGATGGGCTTGGTTTTCTAGCTTTACTAGCTAGTTCTTCTTGACTCTCTTCAACAAAAATGAAGGTATTGTGCACAACATCTAAAGCTAAGTAATACATTCTCTCATCATCTGTAAGAGTAAAAGTAAATTCACTTTCACCTTCTTGATTGTCTAGCTTATCAAATATGATTCTGTGGATTTCACTAAAATAGTTAGTAAAAAACTGTGAAAAGTCTTTTTCATTAGCAGTAGAGTTTGTGCCACTTCTTAGATCACGGTAAAGAGTTTGGGCTAGCTCCTCAATTGTAGCGGTGCTAAAGTCTATACCATGCCTTTCACATAAAGGTTGTAGAGAAAAAAGATTTTCCATTCTTTTACTTAGCTTGCCAGACCTAACAAACTTTTCTAATAATCCATCAACAAAGCTTACGCTGCTAGAACGTAAATGATTGATTGCTTGCGTATAGATGTGACTGTCCTGAGAGACTAGTTCACTGCGACACTTTATTTCTCTAAAAGCAAAACTTTCAGCTGACATTCCTTTTTTTCCATACCATGTCAAACCTTCTTGTGCCATAGGAAGACTTGAGCGTAGGGGAAGGTTATACTTGCCCTTAGAGTAAGGAGATCTCATTGCTCTTTTAGAGTCATCATGTAGGTAGTACCTTCTAGGAAGAATGAAGTCCTTAAACTTATCAGCTATAGCATATGCTTGGTTGCCACTTAGAGGAGTTTTAGCTTTAAGGGCTACAAGCTCTGAAATACCATCTTCTTGAACTCTGATAATAAGTAAGGCTTTACTTTCAGGTTGGTTATATCCAGATTCTGCATCATCATTACAAATCCATACTTTAATATAGCGCGATTTTACTCTTCCGCTATCGCTAATTAAAGAAGGGGCGAAGGTATCTGTGAAATAAGAAAGTGATTCTTCTCCATCCATTACATAATCTTCAACCTTTACATCAAGGCAGATATTTCCCATATCAATAAAAGCGCGGTAGCTAGTGGTTTCGCTTTCTTCAGTTTGATAGGCAAGCATATTTGCCTGCATTCTAGCATCAGTATCATCTGAGATTTTAGTACACATTTGCTCTAGGCGAAGCCATGGGGTAGCTTCAGGAGAAGGTATATCTAGAAACTTTTCTAAGCTTTCATGGTAGGGGGTATTTAAATCTTCACTAGCTTCACTTATGGTTAAAGAAGAGCTTCTGCATAGAGGTTGAGGAGGGGAGAGCTCATCACAAAAGCGCACTCTTTTCAAAGCCTCTTGCGATGCTCTTTGATCTATATTCACGCCTGTAGCTAAAGAGCTCAGGCTATCAGAACTATCGGTAGAGGGAATAGCTTGTGTATCATCACTAGATTCTTCAAAACTTCTTTTTACCTGCTTGCTTTCATGGGTCTCAAAACTTTGTCTTATCTGTTCTACAGCTCTTAGGTTAATCGAAAGCATTAAGCGCCCATCTCTTTCAAAACATCTAAGAGGTCGGGGGTTTTGCTGAGAGTTCATCTGACCAGCTTGACTCAGAGAAATAAACCTCTTGCTAGCTTGAGTTTGTGGCGTAGGCTGTTGAAAATCAGCAGAAGAAGAGCTAGCTACATAGTTTGGTAGAATTGGCGTGTAAGACATAAAAACCTTATAATTAATATT
>JAACFD010000054.1 GCA_009937555.1 Chlamydiales bacterium
TGAGTAAAGAGTGTAACCAAGAATTCAAAAAAAAAACTGTAGTTAGCTAGCACTTTTGACTTCTGTCTTTTTATAAAACTCATCAAGTCGACTCAAAGCTTCTTGCTGGTAGGACTCCATAAGTTTTCTTCCCCCTGCAAGACTGTACACGCGAATCATCTCTGCCCTGAGTTCATCTGAGTGCTGGTTTTTTCTAAAGACAAATTTCTTGAAATCAGAGTCCTTTTTTAATTGGTACTCTTTAGCTTTAATAGATAGGTCTGCAAGCTGATTGAATAAGCGCTTTAGCTCTCTTTTTCGGTCAATAAGATCTTGGCGCGTATGGATTTTTTGTAATGAAAGGAGCAAGGAGTAGCTTAAAGCTTCTCCTTGAGAATGGTAGTCTTCATAGTTTTTTTGGCAGGAAAAAAGAAGTAAGCATAGCAACAAGGCTATGCATCGACTTACTTTAATAACCATAAGAAGTGCCGCAAGAACAAGAAGATTTCACATTAGGATTAGAAAACTTAAAACCTGATCCATTGAGCCCATCAAGAAAATCTAACTCGGCTCCCAAGAAACGGCTTACGAGATCTTTGTGAATATGAATTTCTATACCCTCAGACTCAAAAACCTCATCATCTTCTTTAGGTTCTTTTGAGTAATCTAAATAGAACTCTACTCCATTACAACCACCTGGTTTTTCAGCAAAGCGCACTCCCCACCCTTGCTTATTTTCAGTTTCTAAAATATCCAAGTACTTTAGAGCTGCTCGAGGGGTAATGCTAATTTTAGTAAGGTCTTGCTTTTCCTGAATAATATTATTCAGACGTACGACCAACTGTTTTAAGTCATCTTCACTTAAACCATGAGCCATGACGCCCGCCTCTAAGGTTTCCCATGTAGCTGCATGGCAGCCAACACAGGAAAGTCCCATATTAGATAGCTCTTGTGCTATTTTTTGTGCTTTTTGAGGAAACTTAGATAAAATTTCCTCTATTGTCATGTCTACATGTATAGATGCTTGCTCGGACATAGTTACTTCCTAATTCTTCTACTTAATACAAGGTTAGTTCACTAAAAAGTTATTTTCAAGGTACCTTGCTTTAATTGACACTGACAGGCTAGCCTTTCATTATCAGTTTCCCCTAAAAACTCTGTTTCTGCTTCTGTATACTCGTTTAAGTTTTCCATTCCTTCTTCAACTTCAATAACACATGTACCACAAACTCCTTCAGTACATGCAAAAGGTACCCCTGACTCTTCACAGACCTCTTGTATGCGAGAACCATCTGCAACTTCAACTTCTTCAACTTCATTCATTATAACTTTAGCCATCTTCATAACCTTGATTTTAAAGGGTTTGTTGTATTAACAATCTAATGTTTAAGGAAAATATTTTAACGTTTTATTTGATATATTCTCAAGAAAATTAGCTAGCCTCAAAAGTGTATGGAACATTAATCTTAAAGAAATTAAAAAAAAACTCTTGTGTAATAAATTCTAAATAGTTTAAATTTCTACCTTTATTTCAAGGGCGTATAGCTCAGTGGTAGAGCGCCTGCCTTACAAGCAGGTGGTCATAGGTTCAAATCCTGTTACGCCCATCACTCCTTGCGGGAGTAGTTCAATTGGTTAGAGCACCGCCCTGTCACGGCGGAAGTTGCGAGTTCGAGTCTCGTCTCCCGCGAATTTTTCTTAAAAAGTTCTAAGACCTTATTCTTTAATAGATTTTTTTTACTTATTTCATTATGCTTACGTATTTTAAATAATATGAAAGGCTAGATCATGGTAAGAGCTCCCACATCGCTATCGAATCGATCTGTTATCAGCCTTATTGCAAACTTTTTATGGCTTGTTCTTGGCTGCTTTTGCGCAGCTTGGGCCATCAAAGCTTTTCTTATTCCTAACCACTTATACGATGGTGGATTTATTGGAATATCTATGCTCTGCTCCACCTTCCTAAACGGACATGACGATTATTTCCCTATCTATCTTATTTGCTTTAACACCCCTTTCATACTACTTGCCTACAAAGAGCTAGGAAAAAGTTTTGTCCTACAAATGCTCTTTTGCACCCTCTTCTTTTGGCTTTTTTGCTATTACATAGATGGCATGTTGGAAAGTGGCGCATGGAAACCTTTCGACGGAGACCCTATTGAAGCTCCTGTAGCTGGAGGGCTTATTCTTGGTATTGGTATTGGTATTATCATTCGTAAAGGATCATCTCTTGATGGAGCTGAAATACTTTCCATCATAATCAATCATCGCCAAGGTTATTCAGTTGGACAGATCTATTTGTTTTTTAACATCTTTGTATTTCTAGCAGCTGGCTACTTATACCAAGACTGGCATGTTGCTCTTCGCTCATTAATGATGTTTGCGGTGGCTTCAAAAGTAATGGATAGTGTGATTGTGGGTCTAGATGAGACTAAATCTATTACAATTATCTCTCATAAACCTAAAGAAATTGCGGATGCTGTGATGAAAGAGCTAGGCTTAGCCCTAACCTTTATCTACGGAAGAGGTGGCTATTCAGGTGAAGACAGAGAAATCATCTATATCGTAACTGAGCGCTTACAGCTTGCAGAATTAAAGGTAATCATCTATAGAGAAGATCCAAAGGCCTTTATTGCTGTGGAGAATATCCATGAAGTTGATAATGGTAGCCTAAACCAACAGTTTAAACTGCAACAAGCGATCAATAATCACGATGCTTACGAGTCCTAATACTCAAGATTCAGCTGGTAATAAAGAAGAGGTAGAGGCCCCTTTTGTTGGTCCCTATCAACTTATTAAAGAACTAAAAACAGATAATTTTGGTTCTTTATATTTTGCAGTTAAAAAGAATGAGCAAAAGTACATACTCCTTAGGCTCATTTCTCCCACTATAACTAACCAAAAAAACTTTCTTCTTCGCCTTGAGCTTTTAAAAGGGGTTATCCCTCAGCTTAAACACCCTAACCTATTAGAAGTAGATCAGTTAACCAACTACGACAAGCTTTACATAATTGCTTATACCCTTCCTTTAAAGAAGCAATCACAAAAGTGGTGCTCTTTAGATAACTTCAAGCTAGCTCCATCTACACTTGGTTTTGTGCAACTAGAGCAAACCCTTTCGGGGGTAATTTCAGCTTTTGAAGCACTAAAGAAGTTTAAACCTCCTTTTTATAAAGAAGGTTTTTCTCTTACAAGCCCATCGCTTGATGAGATGTTTCTTTTTTTTGAAGAACCATTGGTTGGGCAAGAAAAAAAAATTAAGTTTCAGCTAAGCGCGTACTTAGAAAGTTTCTTATTTTTTGGCGATGAACCACTAAACTTACTCCAATACAAGCTTCATAAAAATAGGGAATTAAGCTCATCTAGTAACTCTCTATTAAAAAATGAATGGCTTAGCTCTCCCTCTACTAGAAACAATCAGCGCGTATCAATACCTGACTCACTCTATACAATCGCTGCTATATTATACTGGCTAGTAACTAATGAAAAGTTAAGTTTTCCTATTCATCCTTTAAGTCATAAAGCTCCACTTATTGACCCAAACTGGGATCAGTTATTAAAGCTTTGCATACTTTCAAATGAAAAAACACCAGTTAGTATCTACCAAGACCTACTTTCTTTAATCAAGCAAGTGGCTAGTAAGCGTAATGCGCCTGATGAGAAAAAACAGGCGCTAAGTAAGTTAAGCTACCCCAGCAGTATGAGTTTAATTACATTAGATGGAAAAGTTGAGTTAGGCTCTTCGTCATTTTCCCCTATTGAGCAACCTCGCTTTAAAGTCCCTATTGCCCCATTTATTATGGATAAATGCTGTGTTACAAATGAGCAAATGCAAGAGTTTTTACCTCAGTACAAAGCAAGTAGTTTCTCTTCAGGACCAAAACAACCTGCTACAAATATCTCACTAAACATGGCAAAAGCTTACTGTGACTACCGCTCAAAAAAAGAGCGCCTTCCCATAGGAGCTTACCGACTTCCTACAGAGTTTGAATGGGAAGCTGCTTGCCGTGGCAATACTTCTCAGCAATACCCATGGGGAGATAGCTTTCATAGCGCTTTATGCCACTGTGATCAAGACGAAGCAGAAGGAAGCCGAGAAGTGAAAAGCTTTGCTCCTGGTTGTTTTGAGTTATTTGAAATGTTAGGTAATGTTTGGGAGTGGACAGAGTCTCGCTTCAAACCTCACCCTTTTGCAGAGTATATTGACCCTCGCTATAAACATAAATTCTATACCATTAAAGGTGGTTGCTGGCTGACACCAGCTAAAGAGCTACATGCTTCAATGCGATCAGCCTTTCCTGCCAATGAACGTAAAAGCTTTTTAGGCTTTCGCTGTGTGCTAGACCCCTCTTTTCTTTAGTTTTCTATGATAGATTTTCAATTTTTAAAGGACTTAGCTTTTAGGCTTGGATACGATGATGTGGGTTTTTGTGACCCTTCAATTCCAGAACAAGACATCAAAGCTTACCAAAACTGGATTAAAGAAAAAAAGCATGGTGAGCTTCACTATATGGAGAATGATATTCGTTGCTACCCTGAAAAGTTATTTGAAGGGATAAAAAGTGTCGTTATCTTTCTTACTTACTATAAGCAAAAGCCCCTTGAATTCAATGATAGTAAAGGTTTAGTAGCTTCTTATGCCAGGGGCTGTGATTATCATAATATTCACCGAAGCCGATTAAAAAAGTTGATAATAAGCTTAAAAGAAAGCTGTTCAGGACTAGAAGCTAAAAGTTTTTCAGACTCTTTCCCTATTCTAGAGCGTGCATTAGCTGTAAAATCAGGTCTAGGGTGGCTGGGGAAAAATAATATGCTTATCCATCCCAAGTTAGGAACCTATACCTTAATCTCTGGTCTACTACTTAATACCGAGATAAATAATACAATACCTACTAAAAGAAAAGATTGGGGCATACATTTCCCTCGATGTGGAAGCTGCAGGCGCTGCCAAGATGCTTGCCCTGTAGGAGCTCTTGACACACCTTATAGTTTAGATGCAAAAAAATGCCTTTCTTTTCACTTAATTGAGTCTAAAAAAAGCATCCCTGAAAATATTCAAAAGCAAAACCCTGGTTATGTTTTTGGCTGTGACTTGTGTCAAGAATCCTGCCCACACAATATAAAAAAGCCTGATTCATTCCCAAAAGACTTTCAGCATAAAGAAGGCTTTATTGAGTATATTGGTGAAGATGATATCAAAGTATTTGAGAGTAATCCTGAAAAACTTTTTGTTAGACCTTTGAAGCGTGCGGGGGCGACAAAACTAAAAGAGAATCTTCGAAGCTTAAAAAAAAACCGCAGAAAAGGGACCAGCTTTTCTGCGGAGCGCTCAAAACAGTAACCACTCAGTTACTGCCAATTTTACCGAGAGAGTAGGTTGAGCGTAACTCTTGGAATATTGTTGGCTTGTGCTAATAGTGCAGTAGTGGTCTGCAGCATTAGCTGATTGTTAAGAAACTCAGAAGTCTCTCTAGCCATATCTACTTTATGTATCGCATTGTAAGATTCTGAGATGGAGTCTTTATAAAAACTCAGGGAGTCTACGGTAAACCGCAGTGAGCTTTCTTTTACTCCAATATCAGAACGCTGTTTATAAATGCTGTTTAATGCGGTTTTTAGAGCGGCAAATGCTTCTTCTGCATGAGCTACATCTTTAAGTGAAACTCTTGTTAACCCAAGGTTATACACACTAACATCACCTAAAGTCACTTCTGTAAACTGACCTTTCTCAGGTCCTTGCTGCATTAAAATATTACCTCTATTAGAACCACCGTCTAAGCTTAAACCATTAAAGCCTGAGCCTTCTGTAACCGTGTGAACCGCTTCATAATCTTTTAGATTAGCGGATAAGCCATCGGTCTCAATTCCGATACGCATGATAGACCCGGTCTCTTCATTAATAAACAATACTTCATGGTTATCTCTGGATATGTGTAAATCTTTTACTGTTACGCCAGCTGGTAACTGGTACTGAGAATACTCTGAAGTTTGTGAAGAAAGTAATCGTACTACACCAGAACTCGGCACATCTGCAATATACATTCCATCTTCTGATATAGCAAATTTTCGTTCTTTAGTATTAATACCAGGACTGTATTCACTGGTAGCAATTTCTACTCTTTCATCATCAAAGTCTTTTAAGTTCCTACTGACCATATTTCCAGATGTATTAACATAGTATACCCGATCTTCGTACACACTAAATTCAGGTGATCCCATATCCACAATAGCGTCATTGTCAATCCAATCGGTATCTTGTTCCCAAAGAGCTAAGTTTTGTTCTCTTAGTCCATAAACGCCCGAACTAATCTCACTAGTATACCATAGTCTGCCAGCTTCATCGACATTAATACCTTTCACAGCTGAAGAAAGGCTATCTCTTATAATTTCTTTTTTCTCTATATCAAAGGTAACTAATTTTTCTTCGGTATCAACATAATAGATATTTCTACCATCATGAGATAAAGAGTAAGGACTACTTGCACTAAACTTAAAGTCTTCCCCATTTCCTAGTGTGGGTACTCCAGAAGCAACAACCTGATCTATCATGTATTTTTCACTACCATCCACTTGAGAAAGGAAAAATTTCTTTTCTGTTTTGTCAAAAGACAAGATCTGCTGTCTTGATAGAAAATCCACACCATTAATTTTCATTTTTCTAGCGATATCTGAAATATCTGACTTTAGAGCATCAAACTCTTGGGCAAGCACCTCACGATCATTTGCATTCTTCGTGTCATCATAAGCTGAAACGCTTAATTCAGACATTCTATTGATCACTCCGCCTATTGTCTCTAAATACTGATCGGCAGTGTGCATCATAGCACGCACTTGGTGAATATTTTCTAAAGCCTTTTCAGACCGTCTCATACTAACTCTAAGAGTATTTGCAAAAGCATAACGCGGAGGGTTGTCCCCTGGGCGAATCATTTGCTTTCCTGAAGACAAACGCTTCATATTTCTTGATAATGCATTTGAAGCAATTTTTGAATTCTTGTACGCTGATAGCGCAAAAATATTTGATGACATTCTCATGACCCTATCCTCCCTGATAAAGTTCTGTTGGAATCCTTCCCTAACACTCTTCTTATCGAAAAGCTGGAGCACAGACTTGAGAAAAAAGTGACTTTTTTTTCATTTTTTTAGATAATTTCCCCTAAGTCTATTAAGTACAAAAGCTAATGAATCATAAGCAAAAAAACACAACTCTTACTCTCTTTTGGCTTTCATTTGCCTGCAGCCTTTTGTTCATAATAGGAGGTCTTTACTTCACCCTTTCCCCTTTTATATCTAACACTTACGAAAAAGTTTCTTCTAAAGACCCTCAAAAACTCTACTCTAGATTTACCTTAGATAGTCTTGACGACTTATTCTGTAACTCAATTGCTCAATCAGAAAAAGGCCGCCTGTTTATCTTCTCTATGAGCGAGAAAAAAGTATGGGAAACAAGTTTAAATACCCTTAAAAACAAAGATTTTAAGATTCTATACGATAAAAAATATGGCCAAAAGCTTAGCTCTCATAAACTTAGTAACACTTCCCCGTATCCTAAGTCCTATATGATGCACTGCAAGCTACTAAGTTATAATGATGAAGTCTGCTTGATTGGCAGTGCCAACCTAACCCCCTCTTCCTTAAAGAAGGATCATAATTTAGTTATGGCTCTTTACAACCCAAGCTTTTCTAAGTGGCTATATAATCACTTTGAAGATCCTTCTCAAAATCACTATATAGATGAGCAGTTAGAGTTTTATATAACTCCCAAAAACCCACTTGCTATTGCAAGACTTAAAGAGCTAATAGCTCTAGCTAAAAATTCTATAGAAGTTGCTATGTATACCTTCACACATACAGAGCTAGCTCAAGAGTTAGCTAAGGCTAAGCAAAGAGGGGTAAAAGTTTCAGTTATTGTAGAAAAGAAACAGTTAAGAAGCTATAGCCAAGGAGTCGTTAATACTTTTAAACAGGCTAACGTCTCCTTATTATCCTTATATAGCCAAGAAATCATGCACCATAAATTTATGCTCATAGACAAGGAGTTATTGTGCTTTGGTTCTTGTAACTGGACTCAAGGCGCATTTACTAAGAATAAAGACGCCTTTGCTGTTATTAAGCTTAGTCAAGACAACCAAAAAAAAATAGCGCTTATCTGGAGACGACTCAAGCTACTTAGCAAAGAAGAGGTTTAGGAAAAGCTTGAACTAAGCTTTTTAATCTCCTAAAATATCCCAAACCCTCAATAAGGAGCACCTTTATTATGACAAACTTAACTATAAAATCTTGCGAGCAAACAGTTGAAGAATTTGTCCAAGATGTCATTTTAAAAGGAAACTTACAAAATGCAGCTAAGTACATTGATGCAGATGTATCTGTAAACTCTTTAGTTGGCATAAAAGGCAAAGGGATTGAAAAGTCTGTAGAAGCTTTAACTATATGGACTAAAGCTTTTGATATTATAGAAAACACCCTTCTTTTTTCTACTGTTTCTAATGACCGTGTTGTAAACCACTGGGAAGTTCGTGCGCTCCATACAGGAAAGCTACTTGATGTAGAAGCAAGCCAAAATGAGGTAACATTTACAGGCATTACTATGTACGAGGTGAAAGAAGGAAAAATTACCAGTATCTGGGGTTATAGTGATTTCCCCTACTCCTCTAACTAGGTGTACTTCTTTATATATAAGATTTTTTTTAACTTAGAATATTAGCCCTATCTAACAGCTTTTTTACTCTAAGTAACTCTAAAGGAAACCATTAGCTTCTATTCCCTTGATCTTTTCTTTATAAACAGCTAAAATTTAGAGAATTAGAATTAAAACAAACAAAATAAAGATTTACTATGTTAGATACCATCCAAAGCTACTTCAGCTTTTCAAGAGAAGTTAAAGCTGAAGATACAGAAACAGAGAAAGCGTTAAGAGAAGATCTTCTTGACCCTACTACAGCTTTAGCCTTAAAAAAGATCCCCTCTACTCCTCAAGGTAAGGGCTTAGTATGGGAAGTAAGCCTAAAAAACAGAAAAATATACCTAGTAGGAACTGCTCACAAAATCACTCCTGACCAGCTACAGGCATTTGCTCCTAAGTTAATGCCTCTTGTAAAGCGATGTCAAAAAATATTTTTAGAAGCCGATATTAGAAACCATGAAGCTTCATTAAAGGCACATAATAAAATGGTCCAATCATGCAATAAAAACCCTTCTGAGTGGAAAGAAGAGTTAAAAATTGTCTTTTCTAAAAAACTAGCCTCCTACCTGTCAAGATTAGAGAAATACTCTGAAAGTGAAATTAGCTCATTCATCAACAAATTAGATCATAACTTTCTAGAAACTGCCTACCATAAGCTATTAGATGCACTACAAAGCGATAAATCAGAAGTTCTAGAACTATGCCTACTAGAGGCCCTACAGCATCTTAACTGTGAAGCTGAAATCATAGGCCTGCACTCACATCAAGCTGTAACACAAATAGCATTTGAGATGCACAGTTCTCTAGCTAAAGATAAGTCTTTAAAAAAGCTACCTCCACTTAGTGATGAACTCATTAATGCAGTAGATAAAGGCGCTCATAAAGTATTTGAACAGCTAAGAAAAGCTCACCAACTATCAAAGTACTATAAGCACTTTAACCGCTCCATTGCTTCAACTATGATCAAGGAGTTGAAAGGGCAAAGTAGAAATGAAAACGCCCTATTTATTATAGGGGCTTTGCATACTAGTGGAGATGATGGAGTAATTACATTGCTCAAAAAAAACAAGGGAATACAAATAAAGAGGGTATAAAGTGGAAGTTACAAGTGATTCGACTATTAGCAAAACTGTAGAAAGTAGCCCTACAGAAGAAGTTTCTTCTGAAACCAATTACAAACCCGGCGATCTA
The DNA here is from genome assembly GCA_009937555.1 of Chlamydiales bacterium. Taxonomy (GTDB): domain Bacteria; phylum Chlamydiota; class Chlamydiia; order Chlamydiales; family JAACFD01; genus JAACFD01. Next base: position 9,857 of record JAACFD010000054.1, read on the forward strand.
GTACACTATGTTTTAAGAGAAGATGTCAATGAAGAGCTTAGCAAAGCTTTACAAAAGCGTGACATTGAAGAGATTGAGTGGAACCTACGTCTTGGAGCGAATCCACAAATCACTGATGAAAATGGTAATAATATTCTACATATTGCCTCTAGTACAAAAAACATAGCTCTTGCTCAATTAGGCCTTACACACAAAGTAGCTATAGATGTAGTTAACAATGAGGGAGTGACTCCCCTTCAATCGTCAATACTTTCCACTAAGGATCACTATGACAAGCAAAATAAAATCACTCAAGGTATGCTTAAAGAAGTAAAAGACATTTTATTTCATGATAAAGGCAACTTCCAAAAACCAGCTTCTCACCTATTCTTTCCAGCATCAAACCAATGCTCAAGAAGAGTAATAGAGCTTATGGGCAATCACTACCTTTCATCAAAACAGTTCACTAAGTTATCTACTACAAAACAACAGTTTCTTTTAGATAACCTTCTTAGACAATGCATTGTCAATGCCTACAAATCTGATAATACAGAGTTTTTAGATCTAGCTAATAAGCTATTGAAAAAAGGGGCAAATCCAAGCTCCTTTTTTAGCAACAAGCTAAAACAGACTCTTCTTCACTATACCAAAACACATAAACTAAAACGCCTCTCATATGCTCTGCTAAAAGCTGGTGCTTCCTTAGAGGTAAAAGATGTTAGAGGCAGAAAGCCAGGTGAGTAACTACCTACTTTAATAACAAATACTTAAAGAAAAGTCTTTTAATAGTTACTAATTATAACTTGCTTCTTTTTTTCACATTCAGTACTCATAGAATTTAAAGCCTTTATTATAAAGGCAGAGAAAACCTATAATTTAATTTATAATTTTTGTGTTTTAAAGATTACAATGTTCTTAGACATCATAGTTTACACACTTTTTGCCGCTAGCCTAGCTGCTATTTTGTATGCTTTTCATGTCTTTATTCAATTAATTCGCCTTAAAAAGAATATCAAGAAAAACTGGAGTTATTTAGACATTCAGTTTCACCATAGACATGTCCTTTGTGATCAGTTGATAGAAAAGACGCTATATGTCCCTGATGTTCAGATCTACATCAACCCTATTGAAGAGCTTAAAAGAGAAGCTTCTGCTCTGAATAAGAAAGTAGAAGTTACAGGAGGAGCAAAGTCTCCATTTTTTAAGCAGCTGGTAAAAAAAGAAGAAAAACTTAAGGAATCATTAGAGCTATTTATAGAGTTGTTTAGTCAAGCTCCAGAATCGACCACTAAGCAAGAGCTTAAAACTGTTGTGAGAAATATCTGTTCTACATTTGAAAAAGAAGAAACCTTTAAAAGCAGGTATAACTTTTCAACTAAAAGACTTATGCTTTATCAAAGCCGTTTTCCTGCTAAGAGTATATCCCAGAAAATCAGAATGCACCACTTTGTAGAGATACCTTAGAGAAAGTTAGCATAGTCTTTGATAAAGCTTTGTAAACGCCCTCTTAGCTTCATAATAGCCTTTGCATGTATTTGGGATACTCTAGACTCACTCACCCCCATTACTTCCCCTATTTCTTTAAGCATAAGGTTTTCGTAGTAATAAAGGACTAGGACCATTCTTTCTTTTTCTGGAAGCTCTAAAATAGCTTCTTCTATGAGCTTTGCAAATTCATTTCTATCAGCAATTTCAAAACTTGTTTTAGCCTTCTGATCAGGAATACGCTCTAGTATTGGAAGATTTTCTGCATCAGCATCTTCTGTAGAGTTTAGAGGAATGAGAACTGCAGGGCGCACTTTAGCCAGAAGATCTTGATAATCATCTACTGAAAGCTCCATTTTTTTGGCAACTTCATCATCACTAGGCTCTCTGTCTAAATCTTCTTGAAGCTCTCTTTGAGCTTGAGCTACTAGTGCTGCTTTTTGGTGCACACTTCGGGGAACCCAATCAAGTGCACGCATTTCATCAATAATAGCTCCTTTAATTAAAAAAGAGGCATAAGTCTCAAATTTATTCTTCATTTCAGGGTCAAAACGATCAACAGCTTTCATCAACCCCATAACACCTGTTGAGTACATGTCTTCCATGCTAACATGCTTAGGAAAACCTGACGCCAGACGCTTCACTACTTGCTTAACTAAAAATAAGTAATGAGTGATGAGTTCATCGCGCAAGTCCTCATCATTTGTCTTTTTATACTCTTTCCACTTTTTATTGATCTCTTCTTTTTCCATACTCTAGGGCACCTTTAGCTAACTTTTAGCTGCTTTTTCCTCAGGCTTTTTTTCCGCTTCACTGGCTTTTTCTTTCTCATTATCCTGTTGCTTATGCACTTTAGTTTTGATGAGTTTGCCATCGCTAATCTCATCAATTTTTTCTACCTCGTCTAAAGGTATGGTGTGCTGTAGTTCTTTCTCCACTTCCTTCTTATACTTTTCTTCTTCAATAGGTCGAATAATAGAAAGGTATAAGTGGTGCATTAAAAGCTGGGAAATGATTCCCACCACCCACATGGTACCAAGGGAGTAAAGCACTACATCTAGCCAACTATGACCAATGTATAGTGAGACAGCTCCAACTAGCAAAGTACTAATCAAGGTAAAAATAAAGACTATTAAAAAAAGTGCTCGCTTATCCATCACGTAACCTAACTATTAGCTATACGTTGTAAAACTTGAAAACTCTCATCATTATGCTGCAGCAAAATATTCTTCGCTATTTTTTGCTGATCTGCCAACACCAGGTCCTCCGGCACACGCTTACCCATAGAGAGGTAGCATATTGGCTTTTTAGTTCTTCCTGAGATATTAACCAAAGACCCCCAGGAGATCGTTTCATCTAACTTTGTGAAGATAAGACCTTCTAGATTAAACGCCGAAAATGACTGTATAATACCGTAGTTATCTACATCTTTTGTGTTAGCACTAAGGGTTAAGTAGAGTTGTATCTCACCCCATTTCTCTATTACCTCAGCAAGGTCTTTTACTTCTTGATGAAGGTATTGGTTTCTTCCTGAAGTATCTACTAAAACTAGTTCAAACTCATCTAATTTTGGCTTAATAGCTTCCACTTCTTTCACATCGGTAACATCAAAGTATTCAATTTGCTGTTCTTTAGCAAAGCTAGTGATAGGAGCCTTTCCAAATTTATCATGATCTAAATTAACAATCGCTACTTTCTTGCCAAAAACATGTGCGTAAAGTGAAGCTAGTTTAGCTAAGGTTGTCGTCTTGCCCACCCCTGTTGAACCTACTAAAGCTACGTATGTAGTTCTTTCAGATCCTAGCTCAATAGGGCCTCCAACATTAATACGCTTAGCTAACTCATCCTTTAGTAAGTTTAAGTGCTGAGTTCGCTCTTCGCTATCTTTAGCAAAATCTTCAATACTAACCTGACGATTAACCTCTTCTTCAACCTCCCATGCAATATTTCTAGAAACGCCCTTAGAAATTAAAAACTTCATATCTGCATGATGAGGCTCTGACTGGCTCTTTTTACTTTGCTTTTCTACTTCTTTTTTAATCCCATACTGCGCCTGCTTCATTTCTTCTCGAATAATATCTCGAATAGCATTCAAATCTACTGGGTTCGGTGACTGTTTTACACTATCATGTGAAACTTTAGCTTCTTCTAAACCGCCTTTAGTTTGCGTTTCTGCAACAGGGCTTACCATCGCCGGTTGCTTATTATTCATTACAGGAGGCTGTTCAGACTGTATTTTTGATAGCAAGCGCTCCCCTAGCTGCTGCATTTGCTGAGCCTGAGAAGACTGAGGGCTAGACTTTTTCCTACTTGGTGAACTCTCCTGCGAGTTTGACATTGCAACACTACTGACTTCTTTGTGGATAGGCATCTTATTACCTACCTTACCAAAAGGCGAGTAAGTGCCTGAAGCTTTCGCTGATGCAGCATCACTCATTTCAATCTGATCAGGACCACTAGAAGAGACGCTAGGAGCTGGTGCGGATACTACATTTTGGCTAAGGCTTAGAGTAGCTCCTTCCGTTTTCAACTCCTTTGGAGCTGCAAAAGGTGATGCTGATTGTGCTGTAGCAGCGGAAGGCTCATAAGGAGCTTCTTCAGAACCTTGTGTAAACTTGCTCATCAATTCTTTGAGCTGACCAAGATTCTCATTTAAACCTTCTTTTGTAACTGCAGATGGAGCGGCTTTTTTAGAAGGCATCGCTTTCTTACTCACCGGACTTTTCACTTCGCTTGTAGGCTTAGACTGCTTGTAGCTTTCTAAATCACTCTCTTCAATCGCAGCTGTAACCTCTACTTGTTCTGTACTGAATAAGCCTTTAATCCCTTTTTCTTTAAGTAAACGAGAGGTAAGGATAATAGCATCAGGGCCCAGATCTTCTTCAATTTTCTTTTGTGCCTCTTCGATCGTATTAGCTTTGTATTTCTTAATAATCATATTTCTAGCTTCCCTTTTAGTTTACTGTGCAAAGCCTACATTAACACTTCGCTTGAAATCGCTCCTAAAGCTTCTATCTTTACATTAGGTGCAATTTCATTAAAAGATAACACAGGCAATCTCGGTAAATTTCTTTCTATTAGATGCCTGAAGTTTAAGCGTAGTGCTGAAGTTGTTAACACAACAACTTGTGAGCTTTGCTGCGCTGCTACATCTACGTATTGATTAATTTCTTCAATGGTTTTTCTCACAGTTTGCGGTCTTACCACGATCCTAGAGCCAAATTCGTCTTTATGAATACTCTCTAAAAACATTTGCTCTACTTTTGAGTCTAAAGTGATGACATGTATAATTCTCTCTTCATTATGGTACTGCTTAGAAATGGTACGTGCCATTGCCTGGCGAACATACTCTGTCAATACATCACTTTCTTTTGTTTGGTTTGCATGATCTGCAAGAGTTTCCAGTATGGTAACAATGTCACGAATAGGAATACGCTCTCTCAGTAAATTCTGTAATACTTTAAGTATTTGGCCTAAGGCTAATTGATTTGGAATCAACTCTTCAATTACAGCTGAAGCATAAACTTTTGCATTATCAATCAATCGCTGCGCTTCTTGTCTATTTAGTAACTCATGAGCATGTGTGTGAATCTCTTCAGTTAAGTGAGTAGCTAAGACAGATAAAGTATCTACTACTGTATAACCCATTGCCTCTGCATTTTCTTTCTGTGCCTGAGATATCCAAACAGCAGGTAGTCCAAAAGCTGGTTCATGAGTTTTTATCCCTGGAAGTTCTCCCTCTACAGTGCCTGGGTTCATCGCTAGAAAACTATCTAAGTGTAAGGTCCCACTGGCAACTTCTATGCCTTTTATCTTGATGACATAGATATTAGAATCTAGAGCCATATTATCTCGAATTCTAATTGGGGGCACTAAGAGGCCTAAGTCTGAAGCTACTTGTCTTCGGATCATTGTAATACGGTTAAGTAAGTCTCCTCCTTGAGAAGGATCTACTAAAGGAATTAAACCATAACCTAACTCTATTTCCATAGGGTCTACATAAAGAGCTTTTTCCACATCTTCTGCAGACTCTTTTGCTGAAGCCGCACCAGGTTCTTTACTGCCAGGTTCAGCTCCTCCAATATCTGGACCTGCTGTTGCTAAACGCCCCTCCACAGGACCTGTTTTCCACAGTACATACGCATACAGTCCAATGGTTCCTGCAATTCCATATAAAATTAGCATAGGCATTCCAGGCACAATACCCAGTACTGCCACAATACCAGCTGTTACAAAAAGTACTCTTGGGTTATTGAATACTTGCTTTTGAAGCATAAACCCTAAGTTAGTACTTTCTGATGCTCTAGTAACAATTACACCAGAACCCACAGAGATAAGCAGCGCAGGTATTTGTGACACCAAGCCATCACCTACGGTTAATACCATATAAGTATCTAAAGCTTCCGCCCAAGAAAAACCTTCAACTAACATTCCTACAGCTAATCCACCTAGAATGTTAACTACTGTGATGATGATACCTGCAATAGCATCTCCTCTAACAAACTTAGAAGCACCATCCATAGCTCCATAAAAGTCCGCTTCAGAAGTGATCTTTTCTCGGCGCATTTTTGCTTCTTGCTCATCAATAAGGCCTGCATTTAAATCGGCATCTATTGACATCTGCTTACCTGGCATAGCATCCAAGGTAAAACGAGCAGCAACCTCTGCTATTCTACCCGAACCTTTTGTAATAACCACAAAGTTGATTACAGTAAGTAAGATAAAGATGACCAAACCGACGACTAAGTTACCACCAGTAACAAAGTTACCAAATGTCTTAATAATATCTCCTGCTTCTCCCTCCGCTAATATCATACGAGTAGAGGCAATGTTCAAGCCCAGGCGAAATAGCGTAAGAAAAAGTAATAATGAGGGAAAGGCATTAAACTCTAAAGAATCGGTAATATACAACGTTACTAACAGCGTTGTAACAGCAAGAACTATACTAAGTGATAAAAATAAATCGAGTAAAACAGGAGGAAGCGGGATAACCAGCAGCAGTACAATACTGACAACAGCTACAGATAAAATCGCATCGCTATGCTTATTAATGTTGGTAAAATATTTCGATAAAAAATCTAACATCAAACCTGCTTTACTTCGGCTATTTTAGTTAACACAAAGGTTAACTTACGCATTTCCTTAAGATACTTTGCCTTTATACCAATTTGATAAATTTATTTAAGTATTTTTAAACAAGAAAGCTAAGATTTTTTGCGCATTTATTTTGCAAAACAGAATTCTTCTAAAATAGAAAACTCAATCGATTGATTATAAGACAATTACTGAATCCCTGAACCTCTTTCCATAAATTGCGTACGCTTATCATCTAATTCGTTATTAAGGCGATATACGTAGGCCAGAACCTCAGCTACTGAATGATAAAACTCTGGAGGGACTAACTCCCCTGCTTCAGTTACTTTATACAAAGCCCGAGCAAGAGGTGGATTCTCAACAATAGGAACGTTATTTTTCCGAGCTATTTCTTTAATACCTTCTGCCATTTTCCTTGCCCCTTTTGCCATGCATAAGGGAGCTGGCATTTGCTCAGGATCGTACTTAATAGCAATAGCGTAGTGAATAGGGTTAGCAATAACAACATCTGATTTTGGCACATTACCTTTCATTCTAGAGGCCATGAATTGCTGCATCATTCCTCTTAGCTTTGCCTTGACATGAGCATCACCTTCTGTTTGCTTACGCTCTTCTTTTACCTCTTGCTTAGTCATTTTCATATCTTGTTGAAAACGCCACTTTTGGTAAGTAAAATCAATAATACCAATAATCAACAGCAAAACTGCCGTCCACAGACCTATCCAAAAAACCTTATTTCCAATGAAAGAGAAGATATCATAATAAGTGCCTACCATCAGTCTCATGAGCTCCTCCATAGAACCCATGATAATAATATAACAAACAGTAGAAAGAGCCGCTAACTTAAGCAAACCTAAGAAAAGACGCATCAAACCTTGCGTATTAAAAAAACGCTTATAGTTATTCACATCAAATATATTTAGGTTATTCCACTTAGGATTAATAGACTCTGTTGAAATCGTAAAACCTACTTGGTAGAGATTTACTGCCAATGCTGCGGCTACCAAAGTAAAAAGCAGCGGAGCAAGAAAAGACACAAGATAAAAAAGTCCTTCTTTAGCCCAGTAAGCAACGCTTTCAATATTTTCAATTTTAACGTTAATGTGCTGAAAGATGATCTTCATCGCAGAGATTAAGCCATTGAGAAAGTAAGAAGAGGCAAAATAAAATGACAAAATACCAATCAGCAGCAAAACCGCAGCTGTTAACTCTTGTGATTTAGCCACTTGACCTTTATTTCTAGCATCTACTAGTTTTTTCTGCGTGGGGGCTTCGGTCTTGTCCTGCAAATCATCAGACATAAGCTTGGAGATCCTTAAGGTGGTAGCATGGTTAATTTAATTAAGGAAAATAAGGGCTTTAAGCCTTTTTTAAAAAGATATTTATTTACAATTACCAAGCTAAGTTGGCACGCTTTGTTCTTAGAAGCTAACACAAAAGCAAAAGAGGATTACCCATGCCTTTTTGCCATAAGCTTTTCTGCTACAAAGCCTAAAATCCCTTTCACTTTTTAAGGCTTTTAGAGTAAGATGAATGAAAATTATAAGGCTAATTATGAGGATTTTATTTCCCAATGGTTGATATTCAGCTTTTTTTTGAAATAACTGCCGCTTTTTTTATTATCATGGACCCGATGGGCA
>JAACFD010000055.1 GCA_009937555.1 Chlamydiales bacterium
CTTCTTTTTATAGTGTTATTTTGAAAATACTAAAAAACAGAAAATATTTGTTTATAAACAGTTAGGTCTGTTTTTAGTATCTAAGTTGAAGTAAAACATTAAAACTGATATTCTTAACAAATCTTTAAATATCTGAGGTTCTTTTACTAAGGACCTTCTTTGCAGAGCAAACAAAAAGGTGCGGAATGAGCTATCTAGACGAGTTTAACAAACACATCCAAAATAAGAACTACTCCCTGTTTCTAGAGCTTTGGGAGGAGTACTGTGTTAACGATCAAGTTAATCCAAAGGAACTTGTTCATATTCTAGAAAGTGTTAAAAAGTCTACCTTTTCTGAAGGTTTTGGTAAGCATATTGAAATGGTGATTCCTCTCTGGCAGGCCATTGAAGATAAAGAATTAGGCTATGTTGTGCTTAAGTTGATTTTTGATATTCAGACAACAAATGACCCAGAGCTAGCAAATATCGCCTGTGAAGAGCTAAAGCAACGCTATGGAGCCCATAAATACTATAATGAAAAGCTAAGGCTAGTAGGCTTACGGAACAAACAAGATTTTCGAGGTGCTGTTTCTAACTTTGAGCTGCTCAACCATATGGATAAGGGTAAGTTCGTTTTTCATAATGGTGGATGGGGCACTGGAGAAATAATGGATATCTCTCTAATTAGAGAGCAGTTGATTTTAGAATTTGATTTAGTCCCAGGTAAGAAAGACCTTTCTTTTCAAAATGCTTTTAATAACCTAACTGCACTACCTGATAACCATTTTTTATCTCTACGCTTTGGGACACCTGATGAATTAGAGAAGCAAGCTAAGGAAGATCCTCTTGGCGTTGTTAAAAAGATGTTAAAGGACTTAGGAAAAAAGACTGCTGCTGAGATAAAAGATGAAGTTTGTCACCTAATTATTCCAGAAGAAGAGTGGTCAAAATGGTGGCAAAATGCAAGAGCAAAACTCAAGAAAGACCCTCTTGTTATCACTCCTAAAAATATAAAAGAGCCTTTTATCTTAAGAGAAGAAGCTTTATCCCATGAAGACCGCTTAGAACAACAGCTGGATAAGGTAGAAAAAGTAACAGATAAAATTTCTAGTATATATGCTTTTATAAAGAACCATCCAGAGCTACTTAAAGAAACTAAGACAAAGCAGTTTATATCTGATTCTATCGATGAAAATCTACAACAAGATGATTTATCAGTACCTGTAAAATTACAACTCCTATTTTTACAAGAAGACCTTCTTTCTAAGTCTTTTACAAAGAAAGAAGATATTCAGAACTTAGTTCAAAATATTAACACTTCAAGTTTAGAGTCTATTTTAGAAGAAGTTGAAATTGTAGCTCTTAAAAAACGAGTTCTTGCAAATATAAGAAAATCTCACAGTGAGTGGGTAGGTATTTTTGCGGATAATATTTTTAAGTTGTCTATCGCGATTCTAGCTGACTACTGCTACAAAGAACTAGACAGTGAAGTGCAAGCAACTACTCTCTTAAAAGAGAAGGTTCAAGAGTTGAAAGAAAACCCAACTCTTTATGTAGATGCTTTTGTATGGTACTTCCAGAAGTTTATTGCTAAAAACAAAGACTCTCTTGAAAACCCACAGTCTGAAGAGCAAGCATTTTTAGAAGCTCTATTTGTTTTACTTCACTACCTAGAAGAAAGCGAACAGGACTATAGATACCTCGTTAAAAAGGTTGTTCAGATCATTCAAAAAGATAGGTATTTTTTAATACGCTCTCTAATAAAAGGGTCTTCTGTTGAATATCTAAAAGAATTACTTTTATTAACTTCTAAGTGCCGTTCTTTTAATAGCCATGACTTAAATATTTTCCATTCACTTGCAAAAGTAGCCAACCCTGATTTAGAAGATAAAACTAAAGAAGATGAGCTAGATAATGTTATTTGGACCACTAGAGAAGGTTACGAGAAAATTAAGCAGAGAATTGAGAATATAGCAACTGTTGAAACAGTAAAAAATGCTGAAGAGATTAAAGTTGCTCGGTCACATGGTGACTTAAGAGAAAACTCAGAGTATAAGTTTGCACTAGAGAAGAGATCAAGACTTCAAGAAGAGCTAAAGCGTCTTTCTAAGCAAATAACACAAGCTCGAATCCTTTCTCCAGAAGATATTACTACAGGAGAAGTAGGAATTGGAATGGTGGTTTCTATTATTGATGAAGAAGGTCAAAGCTCTTCTTACACTCTACTTGGCCCTTGGGAAGCTGAGCCAGAAAACAACATCCTTTCTTATCAGTCTCGATTTGCTCAAGCAATGAAAGGGCTAAAAGAAGGAGAGAGTTTTAACTACCAGGGTAAAGAGTTTAAGATAGACTCTTTTGAGCCTATCTTGTTCCAAAACCATTAGTTCTGAGTACCAACATGATTGATATATTATTTGCTTCAAAAAACAATCACAAAGTGCGTGAAATCAAAGATATTATTTCAGAGGCATTTAAGCTTGAATGCAATGTTTACTCCTTATCAATAAACCCTCAATATGAGCCTCCAGAAGAAACAGGAAGCACATTTGAAGAGAACGCTCTTATCAAAGCTAGGGATGCTCATAGGCACTTTAAGAATCAGATTGTTTTAGCTGATGATTCTGGCTTAGTTGTCCCTGCCCTTAATGGTGAACCTGGGGTTTTTTCAGCAAGGTATGCAGGGGAAGCTAAAAATAATGCAAAAAACAGAGAGAAGTTGTTAAAGAACATGTCTTCTTTTACTGATGAACAAGAAAGGCAAGCTTACTTTCAAGCTGTTATTGCAATGATATTTCCTGATGGCGAAGAATTTGTTTTCACTGGCATATGTGAAGGCTACCTGTTGTACGAAGAAAAAGGAGGAAATGGTTTTGGCTATGACTCTCTTTTTGTTAAGCATGACTATGACAAAAGCTTTGCAGAGTTGAGTGATCAGGTGAAGAATAAAATTTCTCATAGAAGAAAAGCCTTGGACCAAGCTCTTCTTCACTTAGAAAAAAACCAGAAAAAATTCCTTTCTGAACTTTCTTAGATGAAATTTCTTATAGATGCTTACAACCTCTTCTTTTATATAAATCGTAATAAAAACGAGATTAATAAAAGTAGTTTTGAAGATGAGAAGGTTGTTTTTATTGAGAAATTTAACCGCCTTTCTCATCAAAGCTCACACATATTCACTCTTGTATTTGATGGTGGAGAAGAAGCTTTTTTCACTAGAAATCACTATGATAAGGTAGAAATTGTTTATGCTCCCAAGGGAGTAACAGCCGATAGCTGTATACTTACATTGCTAGATGAAGGCCTAAAGCAAAAGGTCCATGTTGTTAGCAATGATAATGAAGTAGCTAGGGGAGCTAGAGTTAGGTTAACTAAATCTATTAGCTGTCAAAAATTTTTAGATATACTTAACAAAATTGATTTTGGAGATAGCTTTAATACACAAGCTAAGCCTTCAAATGAAAAGCACTATTTGCATGACTATTATCTTGATGTTTTTAATGAGCGTTTAGAAAAACAAGGCGATGATTAAAAGTCTACCAGGAAGAAATAGTTGTTTTTGCTGCTTCAGCTAACTCACGCCAAAAGCCTCTATCTAAAAAGCCAGCACTTCCATCGAAAAATAAGAAAAACCAAATAGTTCCCCAAGTTATCAGGGTCAAATAGGTTATTTTTAAAAATCTAGGAACTTTAGTATCTTTGAACTCTTTGATTTCCCCATCAGCATACTGATCAAGCAGCTCATCTTTTATTTCTTTATCTTCCATTTTTAGTTCCTCTATTAACGGGGTTAGAGCTTTCATCATTCATCATTTGTACTTTAGCTTCCTCATCTAGACATAGCATTCCTTTCCACCAAAAGAAAATAAAAAGTAGTAAGGTTGCTCCTAAAAAGAATACCATTACAGCGTAGTTGAGAATGGTTCCATTAAATCCTGTCCCATCTAAAATTTCTGTTCCCATATCTACCTCTTCTTAGTATTACCAGATTTTCTTCCCTCAATTATATCCAGTGTTTGAACGGGATCTTTACCAAGCCACCAGGCTTTATTGGGAGAAGTAATTCTTGAACCTTTTGTCATTAGGTACTGATACATTGCTTCAAATTTATAATTTGGTACACCATAAGGATTTTTTGAGGTTCCCCTTGGGTCAAAATCAAAAAAGTGTCTATATGATGGCATTATTGAACCTGCACTTTCTGTTTTTGGTGACCAGAAGTGAGCCTTATGCCAGTCTCTGCCTGGGCGTTTAATTGCTACTCTTGATAAATCAGGACCATTTCTTTGAGTTCCAGGAAACGTCTTCTTTTGATAAATATATTCATTTGCTGAAGATGGTGGGGCAGGGAAGTTATCTGATCCATTTAAAACGGTATCTTGTACTAGAGTTCTTGTTTGGTCTGTGTGACAGTACCAGCAGCCTTCTTCAGCAAAGATGTTTTCTCCCATTTCAATAAGTTCTTTTCTAGAAAGAAAACCAAATTCTTCACCTTTTAATTCTTTAAGATCTTTTATAGAGCGACCGTTTTCATCCATTTTCCACCCCTTCTTTTTACCTAGCATAAAAGGAGATACACGAAATTCTTGAGGGTTTTTTATATATATTACTCCCTCTGCATTATGGAATGGATTTTTCTCATTTTTATCTTGAATGGTGAAAGATTCATCTACCCAGTTTTCTAAGACATCTGTTGAATCTGCTGTAGAAAATAGCTCTGCTTTTTTTACTTCATATAGCTCAAGAATTTCATACTTAGGCACAACTTTCTTTTCTTCTATATAATTAGGGTTCTCACGCAACCACTTTTCTTTTAACTTATGTTGCATTTCTTTGCTCAAGCTTTGAGCTTTGAATTTCTCTGAATCAATGGGTGTTCTTAGGGCCAGAAGCTTTGTCGTTAATATCGAGTGTGGGCCATTTTCTTTATTGATATATTTTTGTAGGTGTTTGGGAGCAATTATTTTTGAAGAGCTACTTTCTGAAAACTTTAATACGCTATAGCCTTCCTTTATGTGATATACATTTTGAATATCATCTCCACCAGAAAGAGAGCTACTTATATATACATGGGGGTCCATAAATTCATACATTTGTTTTTGATACTCTGAAGATGGTGACGTCCAAGATGGGTCTACATAAGCAGGGGCGATAAGAGTTACAGAGATAGCTCCCATAAAAAGAACTATAATACCAACAATAGTGAGTATTGCAGAGCGTTCTAAAGCATAAATTCCTTTTTTATTACTCATGATTATGCACCCTCTTTTGTGGGATTTTGAAGTTCTTCTTTAGGTTTTAGAATGGTAGAGAAAATATTTAAAGCAAAGAAAAGTGAACCTAATAAAATAAAGACACCAGATAAACTTCGTAAGGACCACCAGATCTTCATGTCAGCAATAGTCTGTAGAAAAGATAGCTTAGTTAGGTTTTCATGAAACTGAGCATAGCTAGTTCCGCTTGCCCAAGTCGCCCACTGCATTCCCTGTAAAAAGCCTCCAATAAATAATGAGACAAACATTAGCATACTTCCAAGAAGGGTTAAGGAAAAATGCCAGTTGGCCAACTTATTAGAGAAGAGAGGTCTATTGTTTATCTTAGGGACAACAAAATATACTCCAGCCATTGAAAAAAATGAAAAGGCTCCCAAAAGTGCCATGTGAGCATGACCAATAACCCAGTCTGTTTTAGAAGTGATTTCGTTCACATTTCTTAAAGCCTGCATTGGCCCTTGGATACAAACAATTGTATAAAAAACAGTTCCCATCATTAAAAATCGAATTGATGGGTTATGAGTGTATTGACTCCACTGCCCTTTCATAGTTCCAAAAAAGTTAGTAACAACTGTCCACACAGGAATAATTAACCACATAGAGAAAATAATTGCTGTTGTCTGTAACCATTGAGACTCAGGACCATGTATCATATGATGTGCTCCAGTCCATGCATAAACAAAAGATATTGTCCAGAAACCAATCATAGATAATTTATGGCTATATAGTGGAGTTTTTGCTGTTTTTGGAATAAAGTAGTAAGCAATAGCGACACCTAGAGGTGTAAAAATTAAGCCAACTAAATTGTGAACATAAAAAAAGTTAGTGTTTACTCTAGAAATTCCACCTGGTACAAATTCTATCAGAATATTGCCTACAACATAAACAACTGTAGTCCAGACTAAAGACCCCATGGTATACCACAGTGAGACATACATTTTTTCATGTTTTCGGTTAAAAATTGTCATTAGAATATTAGCTGTAAACATAACCCAGCAAACAGCAAACATTAATTTTATTGGTAAAAAGCCAACAAATTTTGGAAGTTCTGCATATTCCCAGCCAAAATTTCCACCGAAGGGAAGAGAATAAACTCCAACAAAGGTGGTAAACCAAAATAGAGCACTAGTATAGTTAGCAAGCTTCTGACTCCACAGGTTTATTCCACAAAGCCTGGGTACCAAATAGTATAAAAGGCCCATATCAGCTCCAAGGAGCCACATAAGAGCAACTGTATTAACATGGACAGGTCTAAGTCTTCCAAAGCTTACATATTCTCCTGCAAAATAATCAGGAAAAATAAAGGCATTATAGGAAATGATCACCCCTATTAAGACCCCTATAAATAAAAATGCTACGGCGGGGTAAACCATCTGCTTTACAGCTCGATCATTATATTCTGTCATGCTTGCCTCTTACTAGATAAGTTCTTTATTCTTAAAAATATCAGATTGTTTTTCACGGTTTTTTAATATAAGCTCTAACTTTAATACAAATTCTTTTTTAAGTTCTTCTGTTAAGCTTATTTGCTGGCTCAGGCTCTCTAGTGCCTCTGTTTTTTCATGGCGAGGTAGTTGACTTGCCGTAGCCTCTTTCTGCGCTTTAAGTTTCACTAACTTACTGTCAAGCTGCTGAATAATTTCTTCTTTTTGCTGAAAGTAAGCTTTGTCAGGAGTAACTTGTGCTGCAAGAACAAACTTTTCATTCTTATAACTAAATAACCTAGGCTGCTTGGATAAGAATAAAAGCCCTTTTTCTCCAAGGCCTAAAATACTATCAGAAGAAATAAAAGCACTTGCTACTTTTCTTAACAAGGCTTTCTCTTCATCAAGTAGGTTCAGTAATTTTTCAAAAGCTACATTTTTTAACTCTAAATCTTTTAGAGTTTGTAGAGTCTTAACTTCTTCTTCAAAGGCCTTGTGTAAAGCGGCAGGATTTTTTGACTCTCTATTGGCTACTTCAATTAAAAGCTTATCTTTTACTTTTATTGCTTCCTGGTAGGCTTGCTGAACTTTTGTCAGTTGGCCATAAAAGTCACCTTGTGCTTTACGAACAGCAATAATAGACTCTTCTAAAGAGTGATAAATAAGTTTGCCTAACTTATTTCTAAGGTCTTTTTCTTGGTTCATTTGTCTTAGATAAAGAACAAGCTGTATCCGTTGTAATGAGCTTGTTCTATCCCCCCAAGGAGTCATAGAGGTTCCCTGAACACCAAATTTAATAGAACGTAGCAAACGCAGGTCGTCTCTTGAGTTTATCCAAGGGATATTGGTGAGGGCTCTTGGTTTAGCCTCAACCATTGCTTCAGCTCGATTTCCATTTCCTTCAGCTTCTCTTCCGTGACACTGTGCGCAGTTTAGGATAAAGAATTCTTGTCCTTCTTCTATGTTTTTAGGGGTATATAATTCTTCCCTAAGCATATAAGAATAAGGCTCAAGACTATTCTCTCCTGCTTTTGTAACATTAAATACATCCTCTATTTGATGAGGCTTATCTTTTATCTTTTGCTTCTGCAATTCTTGGACAATATCCTGAGGAGAGTAACTCCACTTTAGAATATTCTCCTTACTGTTAATAAAGTCTTCCCCAGGTAAGTTTAGGAACAACCAGTCTGTAATTGCTTCTGCCTGACTGCGGTTGAGGACTCGGTTGCTATCATCTAAAGCTAGGTTTGACCAAGGAGCCATAGGAGTTCCTTCAACGCCATGCATTATCGAATCTACAACACGCTCTTTTGTTAGATTTCTTAAAAATGCTGGAGAGGTCAGGTTTTTTGGAATAGGATAGATCATTTCAGCTACTATACCATTACCCTTTTTGCTATCCCCATGGCAGCTAGCACAATGCATTGAAAAGGCTTCTTCAGGACTGAACCCTGAGTGTTCCCAGTACTCTTGAAGTTCTTTTTGGTTTTTCCTTCCAAGCTCCTGAAGCATATAAGTTAATGCATAGAACTTAGTATCATCAAATGGCATAACAGGCATAATAGATTTTGGAGCGTATGCCTGAGGATTTTTAAAGTGACCAATTAACCACTCTTCATCTCTATAGACGCCACTATAGTGAAGGTTAGGACCAACTTCTCTTCCATATCCATACTCTTGGATATACATCATCTTAACCTTATAGAGGCGCTCATTCCAAGTGGCTATTTCTTTTTCGATATGTTCTTTTTCAAGATCAGTATAAGCTGAGGCTAAGCGATCTTTAAACTCTTTGTTTCTTGACCGTGCTGCAAACTTGAAATTACTATAGAAGCTATCTGTAACACCTGGATGTTTTTTCTCTATCTCATCTAGAATTCCCTCAGGATTTGCATCTAAAGATATTCTTCTGTCAATTTCTGTTGATTGTGACTTTATAAGGCTCGCAATCTGTGACCCTAGCACATTCTTAGGAAATGTCTTCGAGAACCAGTGTTTATTTTCATAAAGCTTATCAAGATAAGCTGATTTTTTATGAGATCCAGTTTCTTTATTATTAAACCCAATCTTTGAATCAAACCCTTTCAATATGTGGCAACTAGCGCAACCTTCTGTTGCAAAAATAATTTGTGCTTCATCAAGTTTTTTAATTGAGTCTGGGCTCAGCGGTTTTTCCCATGGCTGTGGAGCTCCTGCTTCCCATGCTTTTTTAGATATTTTATAGTGATATAAGGAGTCCTTGCTATTGGCTTCATAACCCTTCTGGCTTAAAAGAAACCCAAGTAAATCTTCTACCTCTTCATGATCTAGCCTAAAATTAGGCATAGTCGAAGTCTTTAGGTTTCCTTGAGGCCAAACAATTGACTCCTTAATATACCAGGGATAGCTAAGACCTATTTTGGTAAGCTCTGGTCCTACATTTCCTTTTGAAACTCGCTCGATCATATGACAGCTGTAGCAAGCTTGAGAGAAGAATAATTGTTCCCCTGTTAGAATTTCTTCCATTGATTTTTCAGCAGCGTTCTCTAAACCCTCTAAAAAGCCTTTTCTTTCTACCTTATCTTTGACAGTATTGCTGAGAAGCGACAGCTGCTTGATCTGTTCCTGTTTGGCAGGTATGCTGTTATATTTCTGGATAAGTGTACCATCTGAACCTAGCTTATCTAGCTTGTTTTCTAATATCCCATGTAATTTAAATGATAAATTATCTGAGTTTTCTTTTCTTAGCTCTGCATAGAGAAAACGAAACCCATCTGCTCCAACGAGGCTTTCTACCTCACTCTTAATTGTATAGGCTATTTTTTTAGTTTTCTGCCTTTCAGAGTCACTAGAAGAGAAGCTTTTGTTGTGCTTATTAATAAAAGCGAGCTGTGATTTTGCCTCTTCTATATCTAAGCTTGGTAGGTCTAAACTACTAGCTTCAGAATTTAAAGCTTCTACTGCCTTATCATAGCCTTCCGCTTCTAGCATAAATAAGAGGTTTAGCAGCTGCTTTAAAGAGGTCTTATCTCGCTCTATACTGTTGTAAACTTGCTGGTAGTTTTTAACAGACTCGTTTTCAATTTCTTCTATAGATAGAGCAGCTTTATTTAATTTGTTTTTTTGAGTCTCGTGGCAATTGTAACAGCTTGATTCAATAAGTGAGCCTACAAGAACAGGCTCTGTTTGAAAAAGA
>JAACFD010000056.1 GCA_009937555.1 Chlamydiales bacterium
GGATTAGCAATTCCAGCTAATCCAAGTACCGGCTGCTCTTGCAAGCTTTCTGCTTCTCTACTTTCTTCATTTGAGTATAAACAGGTATCAACTTGCATTGATACACACACTATATCTCCAGAAAAGTATTCTCTAATCTTCTTTTCACATTCTTCTGCTTGCGATTGGGAGTATACTTGATTTACAACAACCATACTGCAGCGTCCCATTGCTGATAGAGGTTCCCTGAAAAGTCCAAAGGGTAAAAACTGCTGCTGAGCAAACAAGTCCTTTGCATTAATAAGTAAAATGTCTGCGTCTTTTTTTATTGAAAAGTTTTGCATAGCATCATCTAAAAGAGCAATACTAGCTTCTCTCTCACAAGCTAGCTGTAAACTTTTCAAGCGGTCTGGGCCTGCTATTACTAGTGCTGACTCTGTCTTTCTAGCAAGAAGGTATGGCTCATCACCACATTCATGAGCACTACACTGAATAACTCCAGACTCTTTAACAATTAGCGTCTCTTTAGTTTTTTCAACCCTTGACTTATAGCCTCTTGAAATAATTGCTAGCTTTACTTTCTTTTCTAACTGCTTTGCCAGATACAGTGTAAAGGGAGTTTTTCCGCTACCCCCTACAGTTACATTTCCAATACTAATGGTAACAATAGGGATTCTAGTCTTAGATAAGAGTTTAAAGTGATAAAGCTGTTTTTTTAAAAACAGAAGCAAAACATATAAAACACTTAGCAAAAAAAGAGGTAGGCCAAGCAGATATTTTAGAAAAGTAGCTGGTTTTCTTAAAAAAACATTTATAGATGCTTCTATAGAAATTTTTAGTTTACTTAGCATAAAATAATTGCTGCTCAACAAGCTCTATTATTATATGAATTGCAGCCATGTGAGCTTCTTGTATACGATCTGTAGTATCAAATCCCTCTACAAGCCACTCTAACTGAGCCATCCCTTTAGCTTTTCCACCAGATTTACCAAGAAATGTAATGGTTTCTACCTGCCTTTTCTGAGCTTCACACAGTGCCTGAAAAATATTTTCAGAATTGCCAGATGTGGTAAGCCCTATAAAGATATCTCCCTTCTGAGCAAAAGCTTCAACCCCTCTCGAAAATACTTTATCAAACCCCATATCATTAGATACACAGGTTAAGTGACCTGGCTCAGATAAAGAAATTGCAGGAAGTGCAGCACGGTACTCCCGAAACTGACCTGTCAGCTCCTCTGCAAAATGAGCTGCGTCACATAAGCTACCCCCGTTACCTGCAATAATTATCTTATTGCCTCTTCTAAATGCTGAAGCAATTTTCTTGGCAGCCTCTAAAATAAATTCTTGAGAAGAAGGCTTCTCTAGGTACTGAGCTGCTAGAACAGCTTTTGATACTGATTCTTTTAATATAGCTGACTGAACTGAGCAAACTTGCTCTTTAACGGAACTACTCATCTTTAGTCTCCCTTTCTCAAAAAAAGGAAGTTTAGCATAATTTAAAGAAGATGATAAGAGTTTTCTTGCTTTAAAAATAAAAGCATAAACAACTTATATAAAACATCATAAAGATTTTTGACGAAGAGCTTCGTAGGACAAAATAGTGGCTGCCATCGCCACATTTAAAGAATCTGCTTGACCTTTCATTGGGATCACTACCCTATGATCTGATGCATTTAACCAGTCTTTAGGAAGGCCGTACTGCTCGCACCCTAGAATAATTGCGCTTGATTGCCTAAAGTCTACCTGGGTGTAATCTAAATCCCCACCTGGAGTAGCAGCTACTAACTGAACATTGTACTGCTTTGCAAGTTTAATAAAATCTGTAGAGCTACACTCTAAAACTGTCTGAGTAAACAAAGTTCCTGTAGATGCTCTCACTACATTTGGATTAAAAATATCTGTACACTCATCACAAACAATCACAGCATCTGCGCCACATGCGTCTGCTGATCTTAGAATAGTTCCTAAGTTACCTGGCTTTTCAATACTTACAGCAACTAAAACAAAGGCCCCATCTTTTTTGAGCACTTCTTCTACCTGAGACAGAGAGCTATTCCACTGTCTAGCTCTAGCTAGTAAGCCGTCAGGACGATCGCGATAAGATATTTTTTCAAAAACACCCTTGCTTACAGCAATAGCATTAGCACCCTTATTACAGCATTCTTGAATTAAGGCCTCTTCATTCTCTCCAAGAAAAAGCTCCTGACAAAAGTACACTTCACTTATTTCACAATGGCTTTTTTGTGAACGCAGAATCTCCCTGTAGCCTTCGATTAAAAACTCATGGCTTTTATCACGCTCTCTTTTTTTTCTAAGCCCTATTAGAGACTTAACTCTAGGGTTTTGATGACTGGTTATTTCTAGTTCTTCCATTATTCAGAAACTTCCCACTTTGCATAGGTCCCTGATGGCAAGTTAAATGAATCACCCTTATTTGCAAGAGTTAGTTCACCTGCATAAATATCACTAGAGTTAACAGCTAAACCTTGCTGAAGAATGTTGGACAAGCTTATAGGGGTAAGAGCTGGGGTATGGCATGAAAGAAAAACAAAGCGAGCCGATGGGGAAAGTACTTCAGAAATTAATTGCAAAAGCCCTACTAAGTCTTCCTCTATCTTAAATACTTCACCTTTTTTACCTTTACCATAGCTAGGAGGGTCAAGTATTATACCGTCATACTTATTTCCTCTTCTTGCCTCTCTTTGTAAAAACTTGATTACATCATCTACAATCCAGCGAATAGAATCCCCAGGAAGCTTATTCAAATTAGCATTTTCTTTTGCCCAGCTCACCATTCCTTTGGAAGCATCTAGGTGGGTTATTTTTGCCTGAGATTTAGCACAGGCTAAACTCACTCCGCCTGAGTAAGCAAAAAGATTTAGTACGTTTAACTGTTTTTTAGATTGCTTACATATTCTTTGCAGCCACTCCCAGGTGCTTGCTTGCTCTGGAAACACACCTAGATGGCCAAAATCTGTTGGCTTAAGCTTAAACTTAATCCCTTCAATCGAACAGGTCCAATATTCAGGTAACTTAGTATAGAACTTCCACTCCATACTAGGAACTCTTATAAACGAGGCATGCCTTTGCTTATTCCACTCTTTTTGAGTTAAAGAAGGCTTCCAGCATGCAGATAAAGCTGGGCGCTCAATTATATATGGGCCAAAACGCTCAAGTTTTTTAAAGTGTCCACTGTCTAGGAGTTCATAACTATCTTTTTGCATCACAAAACCTTTGGATACTGAACTATGTTACCGGTAACTGCATTCCAGTACTGAATTCTCTCAATTTTATCTTGGCTTTTTGCCTTAAAGCAAAATACCGGGAGAAAAACTTTATTACTATCTACTACAGAGTAAGCCGGCCCAAAATACGCTTGAGTAGCAACTTGCAACTCTTTTACGCTAAATCTTTCAGCTATTTTATTTGTAATTTTCCCCTCTTTCACTTCAAGAGCTTTTTGATCCTTGAAAAATACAACCGAGTCTAAATCCATAGCTTTAAAGAAAGGAAAATACTGCTCATTTTTTTCTAAAAATAAACCTTTTGAAATGCCGCTTTCAAGGACTTGTTTTATTTCGCTATCTTTCTGAGAAAAAAAAGCTAACTGCTTAATTTTCTCAAAACTTAAACCTTGTTTTTGATTAAGCAAGCGAAGTAATTCAAGTTCTTGAGAACTTGCTTTAGCTAGTAAGCAGTCTTTAAAGCCTTCACTAAATTCTTGAAAGCTTAAGTCCTGCATCATCTCACCTTGTAGCATATCCCACACCACAAAACCTCTTTTAACCTCTCCTTCCTGCCAAATCTTCAGTTCTAGCATTAAAAATGGGTAATGCTTAGATTCAACTTGCATATCCTTTGGAGCGACTTTAAAACGACTAAGAGATCGAAATGCATGCATTTTATCGTGTGAGTACTTAGCCTGAAATACCCAATCTTCCTTTGTAGAAGACTGGGTAAAAAGGTTATCTGGTAGACTGCCTTGGTACTTATAAGCTGTAAAGGCAAGCGTAAATAATAAAAAGCATCCAGCTAAGAATTTATACAAATCTTTAACTCATCTACTGCAGTTTATCTTTTAATGTGAGCAAAAACTCTACATTATTTTTAGTCTTTTTCAATCGTTCTAAAAGGAGCTTCATAGCATCTATTGGTGTTAAGTCTGCTAAAGTCCTTCTTAGTTTATATATTTCTTCTAACTCATTAGGGTGGTAAAGAAGCTCTTCTTTTCTAGTAGAGCTTTTTACAATATCAATAGCTGGGTAGATTCTTCTATCGGATAATCTTCTGTCGAGTACAAGCTCCATGTTACCTGTACCTTTAAACTCTTCAAAAATCACCTCATCCATTCTAGACCCAGTCTCAATTAGAGCAGTTGCAATAATGGTTAAAGAACCACCCTGCTCAATATTTCTAGCAGCACCAAAGAAACGTTTTGGTTTATGCAGAGCATTTGCATCTACACCACCTGTTAAAATTTTACCTGAGTGAGGCTGAACAGTATTGTAGGCTCTAGCAAGTCTTGTAATGGAATCTAATAAAATAATAACATCACGACCATGTTCTACTAGCCGACGTGCTTTTTCGATAACCATATCACAAACTTGTACGTGACGATCTGGTGGTTCATCAAATGTAGAGGCAATCACTTCTCCTTTAATTGCCCGCTGCATATCTGTAACCTCTTCTGGTCTTTCTCCAATGAGCAGAACAAATAAAAAAGTCTCTGGGTTATTCTTTGCAATTGAATCTGCAATATTTTGCAGGAAAATCGTTTTACCTGTTTTAGGAGGAGCAACGATCAGAGCTCTCTGACCTTTCCCAATTGGAGCAGCTAAATCCAGTACGCGCATTGAAAGACCTTCTGGATCGGTCTCCATTAATAGCCTTTCCTGTGGATATAAAGCTGTTAAGTTTTCAAAAAGAACGCGCTCTTTTGCTTTTTCAGGTGTCTGCTCATTAATAGTATCTACTTTAAGCAGCGCAAAGTACTTTTCCTTTTCTTTAGGGAAACGAACTGTTCCTCTAATAGTATCACCTTTTTTCAAGTCAAAGCGTCTGATCTGAGCAGGAGAAACATAGATATCTTCTGATGAAGGTAGGTAGTTATACATAGGAGATCTAAGGAAACCAAAACCATCAGGTAGCACTTCTAGTACACCTTCTCCAAGTAAAGTATCTCCACCATGTACCGTTTTAGCCTTTACAATCTCAAAAACTAACTGAGATTTAGTCATCGTTCCTATATTTTTAATATCTAAACTACGCGCATAACGATTAAGCTCTTCGATATTCATTCGCTGTAGTTCTGAGACCTTAATCACTTCTTTTGAGACTTCGGAAGCAGGAGGTCTATCCTGCTGCTGATCTTGCCTGCTTTGTGAATCATTTTTCTTCTTAGGATCTTGCCTATGAGGCTTGCTGTTGTCTTGCTGCTTATTTGCTTTAGCTCTAGGCTTTCTGTTTAGGGTCACTTCCGGTGGCTTAGAAATGTTTAGGCCAGAACTTTCTTTAGCTTCTCTTTTTTTGGGACTAGGAGCTTGGTCTTGCTTATCTTTAGCGTTTGCATCCTTAGAAATGGTCTTGTCTTGGTTCATAAAGAGATAAACTCCTATTTAGTTGGGTTATATGTTATTGCTTGTTTTTTCTTTAAGTGCTTGAATAACAGCAAGCTTTAATTCTTCTATACTTCCTTTATTGGAAATAAGGGCACAGCGCTTAGGCAGGTTGCTCTCTAGCATCTTGCGCTGACGGTTCACCTTTTGCCTATAGTAAGCTTGGGATATACTCCCTTTATCAATAAGCCTCTCAAGGGCTACCTGTTTATCGGTTTCTACCAGCAAAACTATATCCCAACCTAAATCTACAACTTCCTGGGTTAATACAGGTATTTCACAGACAAAAAAGCGGTATTTTCCTTCTTTACAAGCTCTTTGATAGTGGACGTTAATTTCAGATAAAATTTCGGGATGAAGAATACTTTCCAGTTCTTCTAAAAGGTTCAAATTTTCAAAAACCTTTTCAGCTACAGTTTCTCGATTTATAACGTGAAGTTTACTATCGACGATCTCTTGTCCAAGTAGATCTATGACTTTCTTTCCAGCTCCTGTATTGGGAGATAATAGTTTGTGAACAGCTTTATCAGCTTCAAAGGAATAGGCGCCTTTTTCTTCGAGAAAGGCCGCTACGGTACTTTTCCCCGAAGCCATAAGCCCTGTTAATAGAATCTTTTCTAATTTTAGCATTCTCTCCAATTTTTGCCAACCTCGATGTTTACAGTCAGTGGCACCTTAAGAGGGTAAACTTCTTCCATACTATTTTTAACTATTTTTTTGAACTTATCTACTTCCTCATCTGGAACTTCAAATACCAGTTCATCGTGTATCTGAAGAATCATGTACCCTTTAAGCCCTTGATTTTTTATTTCTTCACTTACTTTAAGCATCGCTAATTTAATGATATCAGCAGCTGTCCCTTGAATAGGAGTGTTTACTGCCAGTCGTTCTGCAGCTTGCTTGATCATTTTATTCTTACTTAAAATATCAGGTATTTTGCGCTTTCTATTAATAAGCGTATGCACTTCCTGAGCTTCTTCCGCAGAAAGCTTACACTTTTCAATAAATTCCTTTACTTTGTCATACCTATCAAAGTAGCGCTCTATAAACTCTGCTGCAGCCTTAACCGGTATCCCTAGTTCTTTTGAAAGACCAAAGGCCTGCTGACCATATAGAATTCCAAAGTTTACAGCTTTAGCCTGGTAACGCTGCTCATAGCTTACCTCCTCTAGTGAGGTATTGAAAATTAGTGACGCTGTATACTGATGAACATCCTTATTTTCCTGGAAGGCTTTTATTAAATTAGGGTCTTCGCTCATATGTGCTAATATGCGCAATTCAATCTGAGAGTAGTCTGCAGATATTAAAGACCAGTCAGGTTTCTCAGGACAAAATGTTTCACGGATACGCCTACCTTCCTGAGTTCTTATGGGTATATTTTGTAAATTAGGCTTTTGGCTTGATAAACGGCCTGTTGCAGCAACAGACTGATTAAATGTAGAGTGCACTCTATTTGTTTTAGAACATATTTCAATGGGCAAGGCATCTACATAGGTTGATAGTAGTTTTTCATACTGTCTATACTCTAAAATTTTTTGAGCTATAGGATATTCTAAACGCAGAGTTTCCATCACAGAAGCATCTGTAGAAAAGCCGGTCTTGTTTTTTTTAGGAGGAGGAATATTAAGTTTTTCAAATAAGATATGTGATAATTGTTTTGGAGAGTTGATTTTAAACTCTTCGCCTGCATCATTAAAGATACTTTTTTCTAATTCTTCAAGCTTTTCTCTAAACTCAACTGATAGAATTTTAAGCGCATCCTTTTTAACAAAAATACCATGCCTTTCCATGTCAAATAACAGCTTAGCTAAAGGAAGCTCGAGATTAACGAGTAAATCATTAAGTCCTTCTTTATTTAACTGAGGAGCGAATAGCTCTTTGAGGCGAAAGGTATAGTCACAATCTTCACAGCAGTACTCAGAAATAGAATCTAAGGGCACCTCATCCATACCTATTTGTTTTTTACCACTTCCAATTAAACTTTTAATACTTATCTTTTCTTTCCCAAAAAGCTCCATAGATAAACTATCGAGCGAATGATTCCGGTTAGCTGCATTTAGAAGATAAGAGGCTAAAATGGTATCAAAGCTGATATTAGGATAAGGTAAGCCCATATTGGCTAATATATGACAGTCATATTTAGCATTATGCGCAAAAAACTCTTTGCTAGAATCTGAGAAAAGCTCTTGTAAAAACTCCACAATAGACTCTTTAGACAAGTCTCCATTAAGGGGCAAGTAGAAGGCCTCTTTTTCTTTAACACAAAACCCCACACCGACAGCTTCAGCTACAAGTGGATGTAAACCTGTTGTCTCTGTATCAAAACAAATTTCTTTAGCATCAGTTAACCGCGCTTTAAGAGATTCAAAAGAGCTCTTGTCATTGACAAGCGTGTATTTGATATCTTCCTTAGAATTACCCGTTGAGCTTGTTTGGTTAGATAGTTCTTGAACTAAAGTATTAAAGTTAAGATCCAAATAAAATTCTTTAAGAGCATCTGCGCTTATTTCTTTTAACTGATAAAAATCTACTTCTTTTGGAATCTCAACTTCATAAGCTAGCTCTACAAGCTGTTTTGATAAATAAGCTTTTTCTTTTTCATCTACTAAGGTTTGTTGTTTTTTGACAGCCTTAATAGAGTCTATATTCTCGTAGATACCATCTAAGCTGTTATAGTCATTTAACAACGCGACCGCTGTTTTAGGCCCAAAGCCTTTAATTCCTGGAACATTATCTGAGCTATCACCGACAATAGCTAAATAATCAGCCATCTGATCCGCTCTTACCCCATAGATAGATTCTGCATTATCTAAATTAATGATCAGATTATCTTTGTGAGGCTGCAACATGCTTACATGTTCATTAATAAGCTGAGCTAAATCTTTATCTTGGGAACATACCCATACATGCCTATCTTTTTTTTCCATAAAGCGCGCAACACTTGCAATAGTATCATCAGCTTCATAACCTGGTATGCAAAGATGTGGGATACCATAAAGCTCACAAAATTTCTTTGCCCACTCAATTTGCATGTGTATATCATCTGGTGACTCTCTGTGAGCTTTATAATCTTGGTATAAAGCTACACGCTTACTTTTTCCATCTATAGGATCAAAAATAGCCACTATATTTTCGGGAGAGAAGTCTTGAAGTAATTTTTTAAAAGAGCGGATAAAACCAAAAATACCATTTGTAGACTCGCCTCTTGAATTGCTCATACCTCTGATAGCAAAGTATGAGCGAAAAATCACCCCTGTAGCATCTACAATATATATATCATTTTCTTTCATACTATCTCAGTTGTAGTGATTCAGATTCTAAATTTTTTAGTATTTCTTTCTTAAATCTTACCCCCCCGAAAGAATCAAGAGCTTTTGAAAAACGGGTAGAAATAGGTTGTAGTAAGCCTGAAACATCCCAAGATCTATTCTCAAGACGTATGACATGATAATCACCTAGTATACCTGCTTGATCAACTAAATTCTCTAGAACATGGAAATAATTAGAGTCACTATGATCAATAAGTCCTAGCTTTTCAGCTTCTAAAGCTGAGAATACATCAGCTCCCCAGTCACGCATAATTACTTCCTTACTTAAATGAGGTCTAGAGGTAACTACAGAAGTGACTAGATGATTATAGGCCTCATCAACAAGTTTTTGAAAAGGCACCTTATCCTTCTCATTAATTGGAAGTAGAGGATGCATAGCATTTTTGTTTCCTCCTGCTTCAATAGGTCTATAGCTAATACCTAGTTGGTGAATTCCTTCATAAGCATTATAAAACTCCATTTTAGCACCAATATTTCCAATCAGGCTCAAGTTAGAAGCGTAAACCTTATCACAGGCAGAAGTGACATAAAACGAAGCTGAAGCACATAAACCATCAACAAAAGCATAGCAAGGAATATTCATTTTCTTTTTAAAGTCTACTATATCGCGGTAAATAGAGTGTCCATCTAGTGCAACTCCACCAGGACTATTAAGGCGCAACAGCAAGGCTCTTGGTTTTTCTTTACCTTTAAAATTCTCATAGACGTATTGGAGCTGATTGAAAACAGAGTCTTTATTTAAGTGTTGATCACCTATAACCCCTTGAATATCTATTACTAAAACAAATGGTAACTTTTGCCGCTTAGCTAATAAAAGACCTTTATGGTTAGCTAAAAGCGTATATTCATATTGGCTTTGTCTATATTGTGGTTTATCTACTTTAGACACAAGAGCTACTACTACAAGAATAGAAAAGATAGCAG
>JAACFD010000057.1 GCA_009937555.1 Chlamydiales bacterium
AACCTGGTTTAAAATTTCTGAAACATTCTCAGATAATACACTAGAGGGGTCTGAAAACTCTTTATCTAAATCAATGTTATCTAAATAGCATCCTATTTCTTTATGTCTTTTTGAAGTTGAAGCAAGAAAAAAACTGATGGCATCTTGCTTCAAAATCTTTCTAATATGGTTTAAAATATCTCTTGAGATAGTTTCACTTTTAAAACCTAGAATACGTTTAAAAATTACTATATCTAAGTGCATATTAATAGCAGCTTGACTACTCGATTCATCTACTACAAGATCTAAAAATCCCTGCATGCACATATCTAAAGCTTTTCTCTCTGGATCCTCTACATTTTCTTTCTTTACGTTTTCAAGCATTTCTTGATACCGTTTTTGCAGTACCCCATCTTGGCTAGAAAAGTAAAAACTTAAAAGACTCCCTTTCTGCTCTTCTTTATCTAAGCCTTGCATAAAGGCTTTTACTAAATAGTCTGTAGGAACGAGCAGAAGAAAAGATAGTACTTGCCTCATAGAGGTTGTGATTCCCTTGCCATTTTCATTTAAGACTTGAGGCATGACAAATAGTGTCCGCAACGATGTAATTGCTTCTGCCTTAGAATTACATTGCTCTTGCTCATGAGCTAGGCTCTTGAAAGCATTGGTGCGGAAAATAACAGGGAAATAGGTTCTAGCTTTAGCACACTCCTTAGAGAGGTCTTGATCTTGATCCAAGTTACACAAGGTTAACGGTGAGAAATCCTGCTCTAAAATAACAGTTTTAAAACTTTGTATTAGTACATCTTGTCTTTGAATAATACTTTGGACTACCTTTACCTGACATCTCCAGTACCTTTGCCTTAGAAATTCATAAGAGATTAAAGCTATGATCGAAGTAAATGTGAGTATAGGAAGGTACCTACATTTTACATTCTTTGCTGTAAAAGGAGGAAAGGCTTTAGCAAAATTACAAGCTAACGTTCTTACATTTAGAGGCAATGAAATATTATGCATTTTCAAACATACCAAACAGTTATTTTTTGGGAAAGACTGTATGCCTGATTATTAAAGATTTTATCAAGCGTTAAACTAGATAAGTTTGGCCACTATTAGGCTTGTTTTCAAAAAAATATTTACTAAACAATTAACTGAAATAGAGTTAGAGAATCCATAAGCCTCTAGCAAAAATTAAGTCTTTCATTAAGGTATTCAAAAAGTTTATTTTATATTAAAATTAAGCATAGGTTGCATATTAAAAATATCCTTCAAAATCTCTTACTTGAGGAGAAACAAACAATGACTTTCTTACGTTCAATTTTTTGCACTGCTCTAGCCTGCACTATGAGCCTTTCACTACTAAGTTCGTGTTCTAGTGAAATTTCAGCTAACACATACTCTGATTCGCACGTAGGTGAGACTTCCTCTACCTTTGCAGGGACTATAGTATCAATGCGCTATGTAAAAGTAGGTGGCAGTGATAAATCAGAGGGTTCTGGAGCTGGAATTGCAACAGGGGCTATTGCAGGAGGGGCTATTGGAAATACAATTGGCCAAGGTAGAGGGCATGATACCGCTATGGTTGCCGGAGCACTACTTGGGGCCTTTGCTGGCGCAGCTGCAGAGAAAAAGCTAAAACAGCAGCAAGGAATTGAATACGTTATTAAATTAGATAGCGGTGAGCTTAAAACAGTGGTGCAGGGCCCTGATAACCCTATATCTAATGGACAAAGAGTCCTCCTAATGATTAGTAACCAGGGGCGCTCTAGAGTTATTCCATATAACGAACCTTATAACCAACAATTTCATCAAAATAACTAACTTAATTTAGGTTACTTACAAAAGTAAATAATACCTAGAGATACTTCATGCCCCTCTTATGAGACAGCTCATATGAGGGGCTCTTTTATCTACTCATTCTCAAAAAACCTTTAATCTATTTAAATTAAATGACTTAATGACATATACTCTTGGTTTATAATATATCTTTATACTTTCTAAATGCTTAAGTCATAGAATAGACAACCTTATTACATTTAAAGGAATTAATTCATGAAACTTCCCTCTTTACAAACAGCAGTGCAATACACTTCTAAAAACCTTTCTGTCCCTTGCCGCTTTGTAAAAAATAATAAAAAAGCAACTATAGCTACAGCTGCTATTGCACTAGCGACATGGGTAACACTAGACATCTTATACAGTGTAGACTGGAGCAGAAACACCCTAGCTAAACTCTCAAAAACTCCTTACAACCAGTATTTTAAACTAAAGTATGCTGACAAGTTAATGCTCTCTACTGCTCATGCTCCAACTAAAGATGCAACAGTTACTCTCATCAGCAATTTAAGAAATGAGGGTCTTGATATCTACAAAAAACTTGCAGCAAGAGGGAATGCTGAAGCTGCAGCTAAGGCTGGAGGTATACTTCTAGGAGAGTACACAGGGGTATCAAAAGACTTAAAACAAGCAAAGCTGTACTTTCAAAAAGCTGTTACACTTGACCCCTATCAATATAAATTTATGTATGCTGATCTCTGCTATAGCGGATCCTTTAACGAAGATTCAGTCCCTACACATGATTGTTTACAAGAAGGCTTGAAGCTTTTAGAGGAACTAGTAAGCAGTGAAAACGCTAGGGCTTCTGATGTTAGTAAAGCACAAGCAATTCTAGCTAAACATAGTCCTAAGTAAACTAAAAATATAAGTTAAACTAATAATTTTCTTTCTAAACATAATATTAAATTTGAGGAAACCATGAAAAAATCAATTATTCAAACAGTTGCAGCTCTTTGCATAGCTTGTGTATCATTAAGCTCTTGTTCAAGTGAAATTTCTGCAAATACATATTCTGATATGCATGTTGGTGAAACATCTACTACTTACATGGGTGTGATTTTATCTGCTAGAGAAGTTACAGTAGCTGGAAATGATAAATTAGACCATAACGGAGCAGGACAATCTGCAGGTATGGTTGCAGGTGGATTAGCTGGTTCAGGTATGGGAAGTGGAAATGGAAATGGGGCTGCAATTATTGGCGGAGCATTACTAGGTACAATTGCTGGTGCATATGCTGAAAAGCATCTAAAAAAGCAAAAAGGTATCGAGTATGTTATCAAACTGGATAGTGGAGAACTTAAGACAGTTGTTCAAGGAGCTGGTGAAATGATCGCAGTAGGACAGAAAGTTTTACTAATGGTAAGTGAAAAAGGCCGCTCAAGAGTAATCTCCTATAACGGCGCTGAGTAATTAGCACTGGGAGTTTAAGCTCTTTATAAATACTTTTGGTCCTTTGAAGTTCTCTTCTTTAAAGGACCTTTTTTTATATCAAATCACAAAGCAAGTTTTTAATTATTTAATCTTTACTATTTCTTAATAAGTAGGCCTTATAATCTTCGATTAGACAATCTGGGGAGAAATGATTTAACAATAAATTAGTTACTAAAGGAAAAAATAATATCTCTATTAATCCCCTATTCAATTTACCTGAAGGAATCCCTCAGGCTCTATCAACGGCTAAGAAGTTCGTAAATAATAATAAAGCATTAACAGCATCAGTGGCCATACTAGCCATCGCTGTATGGAAAAGTATTGATACTATAAACAAGGCAAGGAAGAATCCTCGACTAAACCTTCAAGACTTAAATTTTTACAGTAAGCTCCCCTTTATAGGCGATGAGTTTAAGTTTAGATATGCAAACAAGTTAGAGAGAGCTGCTCTAATTCCCCTACCTGGAGAAAAGGTAGAAGATGTATTCCATAAAAGAAACGTGGAGGTGGAAGCACTATTTAGAGAGCTTGCAGACAAAGGGAACCAAAAAGCTGAAGGAAAAGCCAAACACTATAAAAAATTAATCGATCAACACCTAAAAAAAAGCAGCTAGGAATACTTTAGTAGAATGAGATGTGTCTACGAATCAAGCCCTTGCTCTTCTTCAGATACTTTCTCTTCTACTAATCCTAATTTTCGCTCTAGGACCTCTTTCTCTTCTTCAAGCTCATCTTTTTCCTGCTCAAGGAAGGAAATATCGCCTTGTATTCTTAATTGCTCTTCTGGATCCAGTGCAGCTTCAAGAAGCATTTGCAGCTCTTCAATTTCTATATCCACTTCCGTTATTCTCTCTACAATTGAGTTATAATCTTGATTCAGAACGTCTCCAAGTTGAAGCAGCTCTTCAAAAGTAGCCTCTTCAAGAATACTTAAAAATGCGTCTTCTTCACCTACAGATTCTGTAGCTTGATCACTGCTGCCTAGACCTGTGAATGAGCTTGATAGAGAACCTACAGAGATAGAACCAGCATCTGTATTTGTTGATTCAGAGCTTACCTCTGCTGTAGCATACAAATCATTTAGTGAATTATCAGAGTCTATTAAAGCTACTTTTACATCACCCTCTATTTCAAGTGGTGCATCCCCTGTGATAATATATCCCAGTATATATAGTTCATCAGCACTGATATAAGCTGGGTTATAAACAGAGTAAGTTCCATCGTAATCAATACCTCTTGTATCTAGTGTTTTTGGATAGTTAATATTAAAGATACTGCTATCCATAGTCGTAACACCGTTAGTAGTTACATTACTGTCGATATTAATTAATCCGCTAGCAAAGACGTTTAACGGTCCTCTAATGATACTGTGCCCCTCTTCAAAGTAAACCGATCCATTAGAAGCCCCTTTTGCCATTATGGTTAACTCACCTATTCCAGAGTAGTCCATTGCATTAATAGTGATGCTTTCTGTTGATTCATCCCCTAGTACTAGTGAAGTTCTAGATCTAAGCTTATCTAATTCCTCTTGAGAAATGTGCATTTGCCCTACAGCATCTGCTATTGCCATGCCTTTTCCTGTAGCCCCTACTTTAAGCTCGCCAGTTCCGCTATTAATACTTCCATCTAATACAAGATCAGCTGCTGATACATGTATATCATGGTTATTGCTTGTCATAGCCTTACCACTCGCAAGGTATAGCTCTCCGATAGTATCATTATTCTCATCAGCCTGAATACTAATAGAGCCATCTGCATCAAAGTCACTGTATAACTTAATGTGATCTACTGCAGATAGTGCTATATCACCTAATGCTTCAATAAACGAGCTTTCTGATGTCAACGAAAGATCATCTCCTGAACTTAGCTGCACTTGATCAGATAAACTGATTTCACCATTCTCAGAAATAAGCTCTAAATGACCTTCTGTTGTAGTAACATTAGTTGCTACTGATAAGGTAGCATCTGAAGTAGCCGATAGAGCTTTAAATACAGCGCCATTATCACCAAACTCAATTGCTTTATCTGATTTTGTGGCTACTAAATTTACCTGAGCAATTTCATCGCTATCGCCTTTTCTTACATTATCTACATAGATGTTACCAGACTTAGAGCTTCCAATATCGAGATTTGAGGTTGAAATATTTGATAGATCTCCTCTACTCAAGTTTAAGCCCTCTTCCCCAATATTTCCTAGGTAGATATCACCATTATCAATAGGTGCTATAGATACAGAAGCGCTACCAGCATCTAAGCTTCCTTTAAGGTTTACTTCACTTGCACTTAAGTTCACATAACTAGAACTACTCTCTCCTTCATGACGCAGTTGACTAGATTCAGTTAAGTTAATATCTCTCTCAGCTTCTAGAGTTAAATTAGCATCGCTGCTTACTATATATTGACCATTTAAGTTAATGTCATTATCTGCCTCTAGCTTGAATGAAGCATTAAATGTTGATTCGTTCACAGTAGAGTTTAAGTTGATATCATTTGCACTTGATAGGGTATAGCCATCACCAAAACTGATGCTTGACTTTGAACTTGTTCCATTAACAGTAAGGTTTATATCAGCTTCAGTAGAAGCTAAGTCAGAGTTGATAGCTATAGCACCCTTACTTTCTATAGTTAGCTGATTAAATTCAGATAGTCCGTCGCTAAAAACGATAGAAGACTTAGATGAGTTTGCTTGGATATTGAGAGTATCATCAATATGCTGGCTAGCAGATGCATTCACCTGACTTATTGTAATATCTTTAGATGAGTCGCCTATAAAATCTAGGTTATTGGCATAGATATTACTTAGCTCAGGCTTGCTTATTGTATAGTCTGCACTAGCGCCTTCTGCTCCACCTAGCAATACTGATCCTGAGTCAGATACACGCAGACTTAAATCGCCAGAGCCTATATCTAAATAAGCGCCTCGACCTTGCTCCGCTTTATCTTTAAAACTTGCACTCCAAGCCCCTGCTGATAGTGTATCTTGATCTTCTACAAAGCCTTCAGTAAAGCTTGCTAATGCTACCTCACCTTTTAATGTCCAGTTGCCTGAGTCTAAATCTGTAGTAGTGAAGCTTTCATTGATTAATACAGTAGCCTTGTTTCCATCCACTGCAGTAATAGTAGCCATACCATCTACACTGCCCTCTACCCACTGTCCAATGTCGCTAGAAGACCACTGTTTCCCGCTATCTAAGTAAATGTAAGCAAGATCACCTTGGACATCTACCTCTATACCTGCTGCATAAGCCTGGTCTTTAAAATCAACAATAGTGGCGCTAGCAGAATTGCTATTTGTTTTATCTGCTGTAATTTTCAATCCAAGTACTTCGGCATCAAAATTTGAAGCATTTCGTGTAATTTCTACATAGGCCCCATTTTCTTTAAGCGATAGGGCTTCATCGATAAAGCCGTAGAATAGGTCTGTATCTCCTCCACTTAAAGCAAGTTTAACATCATTTGAAGTAATACTAGTATTAAAATTGTTGGTTTTAATGAACGCATCTTTTTCTAGGCTAAGATCACCATTTCCATTATTATCTACATCTGTATTGATGCTCAAGCTTCCTGTTGTACTTAATCCTTTTGCTACATTTAATCCATTTTTAGCACTTAGATTAATAGTAGTGGCTTCTATAGCACTCTCTTCATCAACAAAGTTAATTGATGAGTCGCTTGATAAAGCTTGTAGTCTAAGCTCTCCTTCAGCTTCATAGTCAATCCCTGATACCGAAATAGACAAGCTCTTCTCATCACCAATAGATAGAGTATTGTTAGTTAATACACGTGAAATTTCATTATTATCTAGATCTAGGCCTTCAGTATCTATATTCCCTAAACCTATAGTTGAATCTGTTGAGGTAACAATGGCTATATTTCCTGTATCTTCTACCTGTAGAGTACCTGCTAAATCTATATCTGCCGCAGAAACATAAACATCAGATTGATAAGCCATTTCACCTACTGCTAAATCATTTGAAATGCTGTTGTAGTTCACTTCAACTAAGTTATCATCTACATCATAAACTGGATCTGGCACTACATTCCCTAGTAGAATATCTAGTTTATCTTTCATCTCTGTGCTTAGTTGCAGCTCACCCTTCGATTCTGCTGTTACATCAGAAGTAACATCCCCGACTACAAAATCAAGACTTTCTTCTTGAGCCTGTATAACAGCACCTTCGAGTGTACCATCAAATCTAAACCTTCCTGTAAACTGAGCAAGTATTGGCTTCTTTACTTTTAAGATATCACTTGAAGGCTCTGGAGCTTCGCCAACTACTAGATCTGATAAGAAGCTTAAAATACCTTCTTCACTAGCCATTACACTTATCTCTTCAGGGGCCCCTTCTTCAAATCCGAGGTATTCAGGATCTTTCATTAGAGTATATAAAACATCACCTTCTTCAACAGAAGCCCCTTCTGTTTTTAGAACCTCTTTAACAATGTATCCTGCTGCTTCAGGTGAACTTTGCGCATATGAAAGGTAGGCTATAGTATCTCCTTTCTCATAGTCTCTCTCACCAGCTTCAATTTCAAGTGTAGCGTCTTTCTCGCTTGCACTCACAGTAAAACTTACTTCATTTGAAACAGAGAATAGTACTTGATCTTTCTCTACACTGATAGTTTCATCTGAAAGTAAAGAAAGTTCATTACCTTCTTTATCTAGTAAAATAGCATTTCCATCGCTATCTTCTCCTACAACAATATCACCCGAAACTTTGCTTAAGTGGTCTGACGTTTGATCTACTACTCTTACAGTCTCTGTATCAGCAATATTTAAGATACCTTCAGCATCTTCATTGTAGTCTGCATATAGATTTATAGGCCCGTTAGCTAAAACATCATCTTCAATATTGATGTCTTTTCCTGCTTTTAAGCTTATAGCTTTACCAAATGACATTTCTTTATCTGCTGAAGATAGTGTAATATCAGTAGCTGCTTGAAGCACTTTACTATCAGCAATTGTAAGCTTATCACTGCTATCATCAGACTCATCATAGTTAGCATTTAGCTCAATGGCTCCTGTTGTCGTTCTTAGATTAGATGATAGGGCAATGCCATCATCTGCTAGGGCAGTTAAAGCGCTCACTACTGACTCTTCACCCTCAAAGCTAATAGATTTTCCTTCGCCAGTTGCTTGTAGTACCACCCCTTCAGTAATTTTATCACTATTCTCTTGAGTAATGCTATCTACAGAGATACTGCCTGTTGTGCTATCACCAACTTTTAGAGTGTTGGTATATATATGGTTTATTTCTTGATTGTCTAATGTAAAGCCTTCTTCAGAATTCCCTAAAGCCATATTTGCTCCATCAGAAGAGCTAAGGCTAATATCTCCGGCTTTGACTTTTACATAGCCATCAATATCGATATCATTAGAGGTGATAAGAAGATCACCGGCTGTTAAAGTTAGAGTAGCTTCTTCACCTATAGATAAGTCTCCAGCGCCGCTACCATTCTTATCCGCATCAATCACAAGGCTTTGTGTTGCGTTTACATCACTAACTACAGAAACTCCTTCTTGAGCATATAAAGTGGTATTTACATCAAGCTGACTTGCTGTATTCACAAACTGTATATTACCTTCAGAAGCACCTGATTCTATTATTAGGTCACCAGTATTTTCATAGTCTAGGCCATCAATAAAAATTGACTTAGCCTGCTCACCACCAATATAAACTTCTCCTGTGGCTTCAACTCTTGAAAGCTCATCATTAGATAAATCAAACTGACTGGTCTCGTAAGTTCCTATACCAATATCGGTTTCTGTTTGAGCTAGTAAATCTAATCTTGCAGCACCAACATCAATGCTTCCTAATAAATTAATATCTTGAGTAGTAATCTCTAAAGCCTGCTCATTGGTATCAATTACTTGCCCTTCAGCTAGAGTAAAGCTTCCTTCTCCATCTTGGTCATTGTCTGTGGTTAAGCTAGTAACTCCATTAGCCACAACATCATCGTTAATCACAAGATTTTTATCAGCTGTTAGCGTTAAGCTTCCTTCAGCTATAGTACCTGCAGTGGTAGTGTCAATTTGCATATCACCAGCTGAACTTAGAGTAAGGCTATCAGCAATTTGAAGCGCATCTAGAGTATCTGTAGCATTATCACTATCTGCTTCTAGAGTCATATTGCCTATTGAGGTAGATAAATCTACATCTACGATGATGCCATCATCTGCTTGTACTTCTAAGCTATTGAAGTTAGAAGCTGCATTTGTGAAGCTCACTTGAGAACCATCTTTAGTTGCATCTAGCACTACCAGGTCAATATTTGCACTATCTGCTGCTTCAATATTATCTACTTCAATAGAGGCTGAGCTATTATCACCTAACTGCAGGCTATCTGCTGCGATTCTTGAAAGCTCTGCTTTAGATAGTGTTAAATCAGCACTTGCATCTCCAAGGCCAATAGAGCCTCCATCTGAGACTAGTAGCTTCGCATCTGAAGCGCTTAGGCTTCCCTCAAGATTAATGTCATTAGC
>JAACFD010000058.1 GCA_009937555.1 Chlamydiales bacterium
AACAGGTTTAAAAGCGCAATATTAAATCGAGTGAAAGTCTTTATTCTCGATAATAGCTCATATGATCACAATCATGAATTAAAAAAAGAACACCGTAATCTTCTTGAGGAAATCCTTCAAATTGCAGAGGTTAACGAAGGAGAAGAGCTTAACTTCTACCTGGATGAATTTGACTATTTGGTTGAACAGTTTTACTCTCTACCTAAAAAAGATACACTAGAGAATTTACAAGCTTCTAACAAAGAAATTGTTCAAAACTTACAGAAGGATGTCTTTCTTTCTGAAGAGCAACAAGCCCTCTTGAAAGAGCAAACTAAAGAAACAAAAGAGCAAATTGATTTGCAAAGCAGTAAAGTAGCTAAAGTACAGCAACAAATTGAAAAAATCCCACTAGACTCATACCAAGCATCAACACCAGATAAACAGAAAACAGTCAATAGCCGCATGGGACAACAAATACTAGTTCGAGAGTCCCTTGAAGAACCTGGAGAAGATAGAGATGGCCACCTATTAGAAGCTCTAAGCTTGCTACAGCAAGGTATCTATAAAAACCGCTCACTGTGGGGAGATGTTTTGCAAATTCGCAACCTCCTATCACAAACTCCAGAAAAAGAAATGTTAGATGTGGTCTATTCTGAAATAGGTTTTGACCCTAAAAAAGCTCCTTTATCTTCATCTATCAGAAAAATTTCAAAAAAGTATATTGAAGCTAAAAGTAAGTTAGCATCTGTAGCTACAGATAAAAATAGATACTTTGCTGATAGAGGTCTTTTTACATCTACACAACAGAAAAACTTAGAAAAAATCATTGATATCGCTCAAGAGACTCAAAGGTTGACACAACGTTTTCAACTAACACTTGATACTTACATTCATAAACTCGAAGAGTTTTTACTCGATTATGACAAAGCCAAAAATGAAGGCTTCTTTGTAAAAAACCAACAGTATCATGCTGTAATGTCTTCACGTCTATCCTTAAAACTCAAAAGGTTCAGAAGGATTAGGGATGCCTTTTTACCTACAATGGACCAACTTACAATTGCAGCACAGTCACATGAACAGCTAGCTCAAGAAGAGCTTGATGAGCTATTTACTAAGACTATTATTGATAGTGAGAACATAAATGCTCTAACAAAAAGAGATAACGAAATTACTTACCCTGATTTAGCCTCTATCAATATAGCAAAGCAAGTGAGCGAACTTGTTAAAATCAAAGTTTCGCCCATTAGATAAACCCTTGCTCTTATGAATTTTAGTAAGTATAATCACTCATTTTAATGACGCAACCAGTAAACTAAGAATGAAAAGCACCCAAATCCCTAAAGGATTATTCGATATTGTCCCTGAAGACAAGCAGGAACCTTGGAAAGAAGCTACTGTATGGCAACATGTTGAATCTATAGCTAGACAAACGGCTCACAACTTTGGTTTTTCTGAAATCCGGACACCTATGTTTGAAAAAACCGAACTTTTCACAGGCAGTTCAGGAGAAAGTTCGGATATTGTTACTAAGGAAATGTATGAGTTTAATGATAAAGCTAAGCGCTCGATGACCCTGCGGCCTGAAGGCACTGCGCCTGTTATGCGCTGCTTTATTGAAAAACACATGCACCAAGAAAAAAAACTAACTAAGTTATTTTACCTTGTTCCAATGTTTCGCTATGGCCGACAACAAGCTGGAAGATACCGGCAGCATCACCAATTTGGGGCAGAATGTATTGGAGACCCTTCCCCTTTAAGAGATGCTGAGACGATTAATCTTCTTTATCAATTTTACTGCAGATTAGGTATTAAGGACTTGAAGTTGTATATCAACTCAGTTGGAGATGCTGACTGCAGAAACCGTTATAAGAAAGCTTTTCTAGACTTCCTTAAACCAAACCTATCAAAACTGTCTGAATACAGCCGCATCAGAATAGATAAAAATCCTCTTCGTATTCTAGATTCCAAAGAGCCAGAAGATAAAGAGCTGGTAGAAAAAGCCCCTGCTATCCTTGATTTTCTTTCTGAGGATAGTCGTAAACACTTTGAATCTACGTGCTCTTTACTAGAAAGTCTTAGCATCCCATTTGTTGTAGACCACAGGCTCGTTAGAGGACTAGACTACTATTGTAGAACAGTATTTGAATTTGTAGCTGGAGACTTAGGAGCCCAGAATACCATCGGTGGTGGCGGTCGTTACGATAAGTTAATCGAAAGCCTTGGCGGCCCTCCT
This sequence comes from Chlamydiales bacterium, assembly GCA_009937555.1. GTDB lineage: Bacteria > Chlamydiota > Chlamydiia > Chlamydiales > JAACFD01 > JAACFD01. Next base: position 2,216 of record JAACFD010000058.1, read on the forward strand.
ACTCCATCAGTTGGCTTTGGAACAGGAATTGAAAGAATTATTCAAACTATGATAGCACAAGGAATTGACCTGCCAAAACCTCGGCGCCCACAAGTTTTATTAATTTGTATGGGTGAAGAAGCATCTAAGCTAGGCTTTTCCTGTCTAAATCAACTTAGAGAAAATAAAATTGATGCTGAAGCTCTTTTTAATGTTTCAAAACTTAAATCAGCTTTTAAAGAATCCGACAAGCACCAACCTACTTTCCGAATAATTATTGGAGAGAATGAGGTAAGCAGCGGACAACTAGAAGTTATGAAGCTTCAGGATAAAAGCTCTCACCATACAAGAGCTGATGAGCTAGCTCAGTTTATTAAAAGTTTTTCCTCAACCTCAACCCTTTGTTAACACCATGGTAGATTATATACGTTCCCATTACTGTCACGAACTAAGAAAAGAAGATATAGGATCCGAAGTAACCTTATCCGGATGGGTAAATCGCAGAAGAGACCACGGAGGCCTTATTTTCATTGATCTACGAGATCGTTTTGGCCTTACACAGCTAGTTTTTGACCCTACACTCAATCCTGAAAATCATGCTGTTGCCGATACCCTAAGATCCGAGTGGGTAATTAGCGTTAAAGGAAAAGTTATTCCTCGCTCTGAGGGTATGGCAAATCCAAAACTATTAACCGGCGATATAGAAATTGAAGTCTCAAGTCTATCTATCTTATCAAAAGCTAAGACGCCTCCATTTGCCATTTGTGACGATTTTATCGAAGCAAATGAAGAGCTACGTTTAAAGTACCGTTACCTAGATATAAGACGAGGGAACATAGCTAAAAACCTAGTTCTTAGACATAAAGTGTGCCAGTCTACCCGCAATTTCCTTAATGATGAAAGCTTTATTGAGATTACTACCCCTATTCTTGGTAAGTCTACACCTGAGGGTGCTAGAGATTACCTAGTTCCTTCAAGGGTACACCCAGGAGCATTTTATGCTCTACCTCAGTCTCCACAAATTTTTAAACAGCTTTCAATGGTAAGCGGCATGGATCGCTACTACCAAATAGCAACCTGCTTTAGAGATGAAGACTTACGTGCAAATAGACAACCTGAATTCGCTCAAATAGATATCGAAGCTAGCTTTCTTACTCCTAAGCAATTTTTTCCTATCATTGAAAAAATGTTACAAAGCATTTTTAAGGAAGTACAAAACGTAGACCTTCCTGAAACATTTCAATCAATGACTTATAATGAGTGTGTGGACCTTTATGGAACTGACAAGCCTGACCTACGGTTTGACATGCCATTATTTAATGCCTCATCAATTGCTGCTGAATCCGAGTTTTCTGTTTTCAAGAAAATTATAGCTGATGGAGGTGTGGTAAAAGGCTTATGTGTAAAAGAGGGAAGCAGTATCTCAAGAAAACAAATTGATGAGTACACAGCCTTTATCTCTAAGCTGGGTGTCAATGGTCTCGCATGGATGAAACTTCAAGAAGGCAAGTTAAGTTCAAATATTGTTAAGTTTTTTAGTGAAGAGCAGCAAAAAGCTTTAATTGAACTATCTGGTGCTGAAAATGGCGACTTAATCTTCATGGTTGCTGAAAAGATCAGTAAGACTAACCAAGCCCTAGATCATCTACGTCGTAAACTAGCACAAGATCGCTCTTTGATTAAACAAGGAATATATAAATTCTTATGGGTCACAGATTTTCCTTTATTTGCTTATGATGAAGAAAGTAAACAACTACATTCTGAGCACCATCCATTTACAGCTCCATATGAAGAAGATATTCCTTTACTAGATAGTGCACCTTTAGAGGTCCGCTCCTCTAGTTATGACCTAGTCCTTAATGGTCACGAACTGGCCTCTGGCTCTCAAAGAATCCACGATCCAGAGCTACAAGAGAAAATCTTCAGAGCCCTGCAGCTTGCTCCCGAAGAAATTAAAGGTCGATTTGGTTTCTTTGTTGACTCGCTCAAGTATGGCACCCCACCGCACTTAGGAATAGCTCTTGGCCTTGACCGTTTATGCATGGTGCTGTGTGACACAGAGAATATCAGGGACGTGATTGCATTTCCTAAAACACAAAAAGCAAGTGATTTAATGAATGAGTCGCCTTCAGCTGTTAGTGATGAACAACTTAAGGAACTTAAAATTATCACTGAAGATACAAATTTATCCTGGATATAAATTAAGGAAATTACCTAAATTAAAAGTTTAACGAAGCAAATGAGCTACAGCATCGCTTTATGCTGCACAGCTTTTAAAAATAATTGAGTTAACCATAAAGGAGCCAGCTCTTTATGAAAAGAAAGCCTCTAATCACTTTTTTCGCACTTCTTGCAATGGCGCCATCTCTTTGGGGATCCCCTCAAAGCCAGGCTACAGAAACTGCCAAACAAGAAGCGACAAGCAAAGTAGCTAAAGCTACTACTAAGTCTACTGATACAGCGACTAACTCTGAGACAGCTGCCTCTACAACAACAGAAACAAAAAGCAGCTCTGACAAGACTACAAGTGCTAATACTAGCACCGCTTCTAAAGCAAACACTAACACTACAGAAAAAGCTAAGGCTACAAGTAGTGAAACAGCTATAGAAAGTCAAATTCATGAAGAAGAAGAGACAAATATGGTGCAAGCACCTACCTCTTCAAATGATGAAATAGCAACTGCTACAGAAACTGCTGAAGTCGCTGCAAACACAGCAACTACTACCAGTACTGCTGCTGATACTAAAGCTGCAACATCAGAAGTTGCCGCAGCTCAAAGCGCAACTACCTCAAAAGCTATTCAAACTACCACTACTACCACTGACTTAGCTGCAGCTGCTGAAGATATATTAAGTTTTGATACAGCACGTATTTCAGCTACTTTTGGTTACAGAATTGCAACAAATTTAATGGCTGATCCAGGCTTTAACTTTGATCTAGACAGCTTTATCATGGGTATGCGCCAAGCTATCGATGGAAAGCAAGCTCCTATGAGTGATGATGAATTCATGGAAGCTATTTCTAAGATTCAAGAAAAAGCACTTAAAGAACTTTCTGACACTAATCTATCAGAAGCTAATACCTTCATGGATGAGAATAAGAAAAACCAGTCAGTTGTTGAAATTACTCCAGGAAAACTTCAGTATGAAGTTTTAGAAGAAGGGCGCGGTACAGAAGTTACAAAAAACAGTAAGCCTGCGATTCACTTCACAGGAAAGTACCTTGATGGAATGGTATTTGCTTCTTCTATCGACAATGAAACTCCAATTGTCCTTCCAAACGGAGAAGATTTTTCATTTAGATCTGGAATTAACGGAGCTAAAGAAGGCGAAAGAAGAAGGGTCTATATACACCCAGAGCTAGGTTTTGGAACTAAAGGTTTCCACCCTCCAAACTCTCTTCTTGTTTTTGATGTTACTGTAGTAAAAGCAAATTCAGAGAATAGCGAATCTTCTCCTGAGGAGATCAGTGCTAGAATGGGCTTAGAAACAATTACAACAACAGCTCTTAATACTACAAATACTACAGAAGTAGATGTAGCTAGATAAGCATTATTATTTTTAGGCCTCTTCTTTTTTTGAAGAGGCCTTTTTGTATCCTATGGAAATTATTCTTTTTCAACCAGACATCCCTCAAAATACAGGCAATATTGTCAGAACCTGTAATGTTACCGGTACTCAACTAACGTTGGTCAGGCCTCTTGGCTTTAGCACAAGCTCAAGAATGCTTAAGCGAGCAGGCTTAGATTACTGGGAAGAAACAGACATACAATATACTGATGACCTAGAAGAGTACCTTTCAAAAAAAACGACTCCATTTTATTTTTTCTCTAGTAAAGCTTCTCAAGCTTATCACGAGATTAACTATACTCCAAACGACGCTCTTATTTTTGGTTCTGAAACTTCTGGCCTGCCTGATACTTTTATTAAAAGATGGCCAGAAAAGTTTGTAACTATCCCCATGATTCCAGGAGCTAGATGCTTAAACCTTTCTAATTCAGTATCTATAGCTTTATTTGAAGCACTTCGCCAAAAGGATTTTTCATCTTTTAAAAGTTAAAGTTTAAACTTTTGACTTTATATGCCCCCATTTCTAGAATGGCCCTATTTAATTCTAAAGCGAACAAGCTATGGCATATAAAATAAGAAATATAAGTCTCAATATACAAATATTTATAGCTTTAGCTATAGGAATTCTTTTAGGGTTTACACTGTCAGATAGTAACATTGCTCTAGCTGAAATACTATCTGTGGCTTACCTTAAAATAACAAAGCTGATTGCCCTTTGTGCTATTGTATTCTCAATTGTAACATCTGTGTATCAACAACCCTCTGCTGCCACTTGGAAGAACCTTAAAAAAGTAGCTGCTTTATTTTTTGCTTTTACCATTACCATCTATAGCTTTTCATATGCTTTCAACCAGATTTTCACCCCAGCTCTTTTTACTTTTACATATAGCAGTTCATCCTACTTTGTAGACACCAGCTCAATCAATGAGCAGTTAACGCTATTTTTCACTTCTCTTTCTTCAATTGCTTACCCTGCAATCATCCTTATTGCCATTTTATTTGGTCTAGCTCTAGCTGGCAACAGACAAAAAGAAAACCACATGCACGAAATTCTAAATATTATTGATACTACCCTTCACACCACTCTTAACTGGTTCTTTAAGCTTTTTCCTCTATTCACTCTTTGTTTTGCAGCTTCAGCTATCGCTAAACTCAACCAAAATGCATTTCTTTACCTAAAATTTTATATCCTATCGTTCTACTTACTCACACTTTTGCTTAGCTTTTTTCTTTTTCCTCAACTCCTAAAACTTTTTGCAAGTATTAGGAAAAGAGAATTCATGTATCAGCTAAGCTTACCTATGTTAATTGCATTTGTATCAGGCTCTGCTATACTAGCCCTTCCGGCTACTATGACTGCAATTAACAAATTTAAGTTAGAGAAAGATCAGCAAAGCAATCATAAATGGCTATTAGGCTTACTAATTAGCCTTCCTAGCTTTGGTGGAATGCTATCTAGTTTTTATATCCTATATCTTGCGCAATTCTATCACGTTGTAATTCCTTTTTTGAAGCATATAGAAATCATTACCCTAGGTACGTTTAGTATTTTTAATAACCATGTCTTGCCAACCAATGGTATTAGCTTTTTAATTGACCGTTTACATTTACCCATTGATGGCAACTCTCTTTACCTTCAAAGCCTAGCCTATACAAGCAATATAACAGCTTTATTTTCTATAATAGCTATAAGCAGCTTAAGCATTTTATGTGTGTCAAATAAGAAAGTAGATTTAAAATTTTCAAGGTTATGTATTGGTTTTTTTATCCCTGTGGCTTGTTCAGCAATACTAATTTTATTGCTAAGATCTTATCTACCAGCTTTACCTGCTGAGAAGCCCTTATCTAAAAGCTATGAAATTGATAGCAGTGCTCAGGTAATTGTAAGTAAGACCTTCCCTACTGAAGAAGATCCTCGATACTTTTTGCATAGCCCTGCTGAGATAAAAGAAAAAAGAGAACTTAGAGTAGGCTATTTACCATTCATTCCCCCATTTAGCTTCCCAGATGCAAAGCAAGAGCAAGTGGGTTTAGATATTGCAATGGCCCATAAACTTGCTGAAAGTCTAGATGTAAACTTAAGGTTAGTTCCCTATAAGCTACCTGAGCTAGAGAAAATGTTAAAGGAAGGTTATATAGATATTGCCATGAGTGGTTTAGCTATATCCCCTAAGCGCCTTAAGAAACTTGCATTTACTTCTTCATATCATCTAGCAAGCAATGCTCTACTTGTCTTAGACTCAAAGCGCAAGAATTTTGAAAGCTACCAAACACTTCGTGATAACCCCAACTTAAGTATTGCTATCTTACAAGAATCATCTTTAGATGAGCATTTCGAACACTTTTTCCCAAAAGCAAACAAAGTATCTTTAAATCATGTTAATGAGTTTACGAATAAACCTCAGTTAGATGCTATGTTCTGGAAATATGAACAAGCCTTAGCTTTTTCACTAGAGCATCCTGAATATACAGCTATCATTCCATCTCCTTCAATAGGTAAAGAGTTATATGCTTATGTTACTCACCCTAAATCACAGCTATTAATAGACCATGTGAATGAGTGGCTAGATATATTACAGACTGATGAAACTATTGATAGAGAGAAAGAAAAATGGTTCCAGCTTCAACAAGCCGAAAAGCCCTCTAGGTGGCGGTTGCTTTAGCTTCAGCTGATAGAGCTATAAGGGCAATTTTATAATCTTCTAGCATCTGTAAACATTCGGCTTTATCTAGCATGAGTGTACTTTTAGACTCAATAACTAGGGCTCTAGCTCCAATACTATGCAACAATTCAACTGTATGTTTTCCTATAACAGGAACATCAAAACGGAAGTCTTGTCGAGGCTTTGCAACCTTAACAAGAACACAAGACTTTCCTGATAGTTCAAAAGCTCTTTTTAGACACTTATTTGTTCCTTCAACAGCTTCAACTGCAACTACTGCTTGGTTTTTGATAACTACAGACTGACCTACATCAAAAGCACCAAGACCTTTTGCTATTTGAAAACCTAATTCGGCATCTTTTTGTAAGTCTTGAGGATACCTTCCTAAAATAGGCCCTCTTTCTGTAATAAGCTGATCTTCTAAAAATTCTGTTTGCTTGAGACAGCGAATACCCTTGGCTTCAAAAGCTTCCGTAATTTTTAATAAAATGGTATCCGTACGTTTGTCTTTTAATGAATTCCAAAGTTTTAAAGTGGTCCAGTCCATTTTAAGTAATGATAGATTGAATACTACTTTGTGCTGGACCCTACCCGCAAATACAACATGCAGAACCTCTCTTTGCAGACAAGCTTTAATCGCTTTTCCTATTTGGGTAAGGTTGATACAGACGGTATCATCGCATAAGGATAGCGTTTCATCGGAACTTACACCGTTAATTCCTATCCCTAGAACTTTAATACCTTTTTTTTGTATCCCTTCAATGATCAGTTCAGGTAAACGCCCTTCACCAACCACTACTGCAATTGTATGCATAGTTTTCTCTACTGAGCTACAGAGACCAAAGCCTTAAGGTCATCAAGATCTTTTAAGCCTATTGTTCTATCTACTTCTTCACCATCTTTAAGTACTACTAAGGTAGGCACATGAGTAATGCTAAATTTTTGAGAAGCTTCTTGAGCTTGCTCTACATCAACTTTAAACACTTGAATTTCATTACTTAGCTCATTTGCCAGCTCTTCAATAATTGGCTGCATCATTTTACAAGGCCCACAGCTCTGGGAAAAGAAATCAAGCAGAACAATTCCTTGTCCTGTAGATTGATTAAAGGTGTTATCATCTAGGCTTTTAACAAGAGTCTCAGACATAATAAATTCCTATCTTTCAGAAAGTTATATAAGATTTTTTTTGTGATATTTTAAATATAATATCGCACAAAAACATTATTTTTTCTAGGGTA